>CAUJGI010000784.1 GCA_963169155.1 Chloroflexota bacterium | reverse complement strand
GGGCTGGGCGTTTCCGAGCAGGCCATCGACGCCCTGGTGCGCCGCCTGCGTGACCGTCTGGCCGAGCTGGACGGTTACAACTACATCGTGACGGTTCGCGGCCACGGCTTCCGCATCGACAACGAACCACATTAAGCACGTGAATCATTGCCGATTCAGGCTGTTTGTGATAAAAAACACAAGAAGCAGGGGCTCGATTAGGGCACTGCCAGAAATCATTGGAGGCAAAACGTTATGCTGGTTAAGCGATTAGGTGTGGCACTTGTTTCATTATTGATTGGTTTCGGCGTGACTTTTCTTATTGTCATTGCAATTGGCACCACTTTGGAAGAGTACGGACCCATCTACACTTTCTTTACATCTTTGTCGATCGGCTGTGCCATAGCCATCTGGTTGGACAAGTTTGCGGGCACCGAAATGCTGCCCAAGTAGGGGCCAGCACCGGTTCAAACGCAATGCAGGTATAGTTTGATGATTTACAAGGTCTCCTCACCGCGGAGACCTTTTTGTTTTTCCACACTATTTCGTAAACGGCCGTTACCCATCAACCAAACGGCCGTTTACCCACCGAAAAGGATAGTTCAATGTCAGCAAAAGTCATCGACGGAACAAAAGTAGCGGCCCGCGTGCGCGATGAAATCGCCGTGGCCGTGGCCGAAATGAAAGAGAAGTACAACTACACGCCTGGCCTGGCCACCGTGTTGGTCGGCGAAGACCCGGCCTCGGCCACCTACGTGCGCAGCAAGCAGCGCATGTGTGAACGGCTGGGCATCCGCTCTGTGGGGCACAAGCTGCCCGCCGACGCCAGCCAGGAAGAAGTGGTTGCCCTGGTTGCCCGGCTCAATGCCGATCCAGAAGTCAACGGCATTTTGGTCCAGTTACCCATGCCCAAACACATCAATGAAGAAGCAGTGCTCAACACCATCGACCTGGAAAAAGATGTGGATGGCTTCCACCCGGTGAATATCGGCCGTCTGGCCATGAAGGGGCGCGACCCACTGTTTATCCCCTGTACCCCGGCGGGCTGCATGGAGCTGCTGGCCGATGCCGGTGTGCCTACCAAGGGGGCAGAAGCGGTCATCGTGGGGCGGTCCAACATTGTGGGGCTGCCGATGGCCATGCTGCTGCAAAAAGCCGACGCCACCGTCACCATTTGCCACAGCCGCACCAAAGACCTCACCGAGCACCTCGAACGCGCCGACATCGTCGTGGCGGCCATTGGCTGGGCGGAGATGATCAAGGGCGATATGCTGAAACCGGGCTGTGCCGTGATCGACGTGGGCATTAACCGCGTAGATGACGCCAGCAACGAGCGGGGCTACAAGCTGGTGGGCGACGTGGAATACGACAGCGCGGCCGAGGTGGCCGGGGCCATCACCCCCGTGCCCGGCGGCGTTGGCCCCATGACCATCGCCATGCTTATGAAAAACACGCTGCGCGCCGCGGAAATTGCCCTGGCGAAACGGTAATCGGTAATCCGTTATCGGTAATCGGTAAGCGGTCTTTCACCGATTACCGATTACCGTTCACCGATTACCCGCTTCTTCCAAGTCCTCTGGGGAGTTGATGTTGGCGAAGGAACGGCCGTTCCTATCAAACTGCTCAATCTCCGCCCGCTCCACAAACCGCACGTCCACCTGCCCAAAAAACCCGGTAATTTTTAGCTGCTGCGCCTTGAGCTTTTGCTCGATGGGGTCCAGGCACACCTTGCTGTAGATGGCGTGCAGCGGTTCGGGGAACTTTTCCCAGCGCGGCACGACGATGTCGGCCGTTTCGCGCAAGCCGATCATGTATGCCAGCAGTGGGCGGTTGAGCCAGGGCATGTCGCAGGCCACGACGAGGGTGTGGGGGTGCGTGGCGGCGTGAACGGCCGTAAAAATCCCCCCCAATGAGCCATGATCCGGGTAGAGGTCGCCCACCATCGGCAGGTTGAGATGGGCGTATTCGTCTGGTTTGTTGGTGGTGACCAGGATTTCGTCACCCAGGCCGGCCACAGCTTCGATGACCACTTCAATCATGGGACGGCCGTCAAACAGCACAAACGATTTATCTTGCCCCATCCGGCTGCTTTGGCCCCCGGCCATAATGGCTACTGTCAATCCACTTTTCACTTTTCACTTCTCACTTTTGGGTAAGAGGGCGAGGCAGGTGGTTTTTAAGGTGGTTTGTTTGGGCAAGATACGCCCCACCTGCCTCGCCCCTACGGATCACCGTTTACCCTTCACCGCTTACCGCTGGCATCATCGTCCAACATAAACCGGTAAAACACCTGGTTGCTCAGGAACCACCCTTTTGGTGTCAGGCGGAGACGGCCGTCTCCCACCCCTACCAACCCCCATTCCACCATCTGGTTCAGCGTTCCGTTGTAAATTTGACTGAGCGGCTGGCCAAAGTGGGCGGCGAAGGCGGCCAGGTCCAGCCCTTCGTTGAGCAGGCGCAGTTGGGTCATCATGGTGTCGGAGATGGCTTCGGTGCGGCTGACGGGGTGGCTGGCGGCAGCGGCCGTTGACAGCGGATAACCCGGCGCGGCCGTTTCCTGCAAGCGGCGCAAATAGACGCGGGGCTGCTTCACCACCTGGTAACGCACCCCGGCGGCGTGGCCGTGTGCCCCCGCGCCAAGCCCCAAATAGTCACCGTTGCGCCAGTAGGTCAGGTTGTGCTGGCATTCCTGGCCCGGTCTGGCCCAATTGGAAATTTCGTAATGGTCGTAGCCGTGTTCGGCCAGGAGGGTGCAGGCCAGTTCGTACTGGTCGGCGGCGAGATCGGGGTCTGGGGGTTGGATACGGCCGTTCAGCAGCCAGCGCTGCATCGGTGTGCCCGGCTCGATTGTCAGGCAGTAAAGGCTCAGGTGCGTCGGGTCCAACGCCAGCACGGTGCGCACGCTCTGTTCCCAGCTGGCCAGGGTTTGCCCCGGCACGCCGTAGATCAGGTCCAGGTTGAAGTTGTCCAGCCCCGCCTGCCGCGCCATCGCTACCGCTTCTACCACGGTGGCAAAATCGTGCGCCCGCTCCAGCAGCGCCAG
>CAUJGI010000783.1 GCA_963169155.1 Chloroflexota bacterium | reverse complement strand
TCGAAAGAAATGAGCACCTTTACCACAGCACAAACCGTTGGCTTAACAGCCGCCAATATTTTGACCGTTATATATTTTGTGGCGGCTGTTTTCACCAGTGGCCAGCGCAGCGTACATGATTTTGTGGCCCAAACGCGCGTGGTAAGCCGCTGACACGGCCGTTTCGCCAAACCTCAACTTCTAGTTCCCAGTAGCCAGAGGGTCCAAAAATAGCGCGTCGGTTTCGAGGCCGTTGGGCTGCTGCACCTGCAATCGCTGCCCCGATTCGGCGATGTAGAGGCCGATTTCCAGCTGGTAGCTGTCGGGCGGCGTATCCGGTGGCAGTTGAATCTGGTAGCTGTCGGTCACCACTTCCCCGGCCAGCCAGCGGCTCGTGGGATACTGGTTTTGCTGCGGCATCACGTCTTGCTGCCAGACGCAGGGGGCGCAGGTGCCATCGGCTTGCAGCAAATGGACAAAAACGATGTAGTCCCGGCTCGGCGCGAATTGCGCCTGCCAGACGAGGTCCAGTTGGTACTGGCCAGCTTGGTCAAGCGGGGTGAGGGTGTAACCAAGCAGGTCAATTTCATTGCCAAAGGTGGCGGGATACGGCCGTTGCATCCCCGGTACCGTAAAATTACGCTCCGTCGCCGTCACCCGCAGCGGGCCTAAATCGGCCGTGGCCAATGTTGCCTCTGCGCCGTCCAGAAAGCGGGCCAGCAGGCGGTATTCGCCAGATGGAATATTTTCCGGCACCTGCACCGTCTGCCAGTCGATGAGAAACTGCGGCGTTTCCCAGCCGGTAAACGGCTGCGTATTGTGCACTGGCTGGGTGCTGTTCTCCAGAATGCGCCCCACGTTGTTGCCGCCCATCAGCTCCAGCCGAATGATCGTCTGCGGTACAAACGCTTTGGCGTGCCACCACAGCGCCAGGTTCACGCTTTCACCTGTGCTGGCGGCTAAACTTTCGCGCTGTACGCCCAGCAGTTCCAGCTCTGGCCGCACCATCTGATGCAGCACTATCGGTGGTTGCGGCAAATGGCGCGGCAGTTCACCCGCCCGAACCGTGACGTCTTCGATGAGATAGGTGTCGCCCGCGTAACGGCCGTCTTCATCCAATCGCGGCAGTCGATCCCCACTGCTGCCAGAAAACAGCCCCACTCGCAGCTGGTACCCGCTGCCCGACGGCGCACCGACCGGCACATCCACCAGCACCCGCTGCACAATCAACTCCCCCCGTTCCCACTGCGCCGCCGGATAGGCAAACGTCTCCACCTGGCTCCAGCGATGGCCCCAGCCGTCTTCAAAATGGACAAACGGGGTGAAATCGGCCGTTTGGGGGAAGTTCACCTGCCAGTACAAAAACAGCGGCAGCGATTCGCCCGTCGTTGCCTCACCCACATCATACCCGAGCAAGGTGATAGCATTGCCAAAGTTCACCGCCAGCGGCTGGCTGGGCGAAATCACCGGGGTGCTGGTCAGGTTGTAGGCCAGAAAGGCCGCACTGCCATCCGGAGCAAAAGGTGTTGTCAGCAGCTCGGCATCGGCAAAATAATCGATGGCCCACTTCGGCAGCGGGCTGTTATGCGGAAAAATGTAGAGCGCCGCTTCGCGCGCCGGAAACACAACCGCCTCGCTGTTGGGCAGCCACTTAACCTGGCCATATTTTTCGCTCAGGTATGCCAGGGTTGGATGCTGGTAATGGAGCGCGGCTACGTAAACAGATTTGCCCTCACTGTTTTGTTGGTCCAGGAAGTCGGCCACGGCCGTTAAATCCCCATCCGTTTCGTAAAAGACGGCCGTGTCCACCCCCCACACCCGAAAATAAAGCCGTTCCGTCGCCAGCCCGCCCACCATCAAGGCCAGCACGCCTATCGTCAAGATCGTCTGCGTCAGCTCAAGGCGCTTAAACTGCCGCCCTAAATCGCCGACAAACACCATCAGCCCGGCCCCCGGCAGGTAAAACACAAAAGGAATCAATCCGATGGCTCGCAAATTGCTGGGCACAATTTCATTGACAGCCAAAGCTGTGGGCAGCAGCATGACAAACGGTGCCAGCAGCAGGAGCAGCATGCCAAAGCGCTGCCAATCGGCCCGCAACCGACGCCAGCGCCAGAGGAGCATGCCCCAGCCTACCAGCAGTAAACCGCCCCAGAACCAGCCGAACAACGGCCGTCCTGGCAAATTAAAACGCACATACGGATCGCCCACCAGAAAAAACATTTCCAGCGAGCGCACAATGCTCTCGCCCAGGCTGAGCGCTGTTTCCGAAGGGGCTACCTGGCCAATGCGCACCCAAAAGGCGTCCGGGTTGGTGATGAAAAAGCCCAGCAGCGGGGCCAGCACCACCAGCGCCACACCGCCTACCAACATCAGCTGCAAGATCCGCTGCCGCCACTGTTTCCCCCACAGCAAAGGCAAACAAGCCAGCAGCAGCAAAACGGGAAACAGCCGCACCGCCAGATAGGTGTAACCAGCCAGGCCCAGGAAAACGCCGCTGGTTACCAGCCATTTGCGCTGCCCCAGCCGCAGCCCGCGCACCAGCGCCCCCACCGTCAGCGTTTGCAGCAGGGGCTGGGTGATGGCGCGGAAGCCCAGGTGGCTAAAAAGCAGGTGCCAAAAGCTGATTGCCAGCAGCGCTGCGGCCACTAAGGCCACCCGCCGGTCGCGGAAGAACTCCAGCCCCAGCCAGTAAACGGCCGCTACCGTCACAATCCCCACCAGCGCCGACGTCAGGCGCAGGGCAAACAGCGAATCTCCCAGCAGGCGCATCAGGCCGCCCGCCAGGTAGAAAAAGAGCACTTCCTTGCCCGTGTAGCTGGTGATAAACAGCGGCCGTTCCCCCTGAAAGGCAATTTCTGAGACCAGAACGCCATTGGCTGCTTCGTCGTAGTGCACGCCAGGCGGCACCTGAGGCAAATCGGTCAGGCGCAGGGTGGCGGCTGTCATCAGGCAGAAAAGCATGAAGAGGAGGGCATGGCTGTGGCGCAGGCGTTGCATAGGGTGGATTTTATCTGGGGATGCTATGTTCGTCGATCTGGCCTTTATTTGTGAAGTATTGCACTTGCGTAGGTTTGGCGTAGGCTGGGCGTAGGTGCGGCGTACAGACTGGCGTAGGTGAATGGTATAGAATCTTAATCGAAGGGTAAAAATCTCTTCTTCTTCTCCTCCTTTTAACGAGGGTCAGGTTTCGGCGTTCCTGACTCTCCAAAAATTAATCGGGCTGGCAGTATTGCCAGCCTGATTTTGTTTCTACCCCTGCTGACGTATAATTTCCGCCCATGCCTACCGAACAAAAGAGTGAAATTGTGCCGGAAACGGCCGTTGCCAACAGCCGGGCCCTGGTGCTGCGCGCTGCCGGGCTGGTGGGTGTGGCCGTGCTGCTCAGCCGCATTGTGGGGCTGGCGCGCGAGATTGTCATCCGGGCCAATTTGGGCATCACCACGGTGCCTGCGGAAGCGTTTGAGATTGCCTCCCGCTTCCCGGAAACGATCTTTTTGATCATTGCGGGGGGTGCGATTGGTTCCGCCTTTATCCCCACCTTTGCCGCCTATTTTGAGCAGGATGATAGCCAGGGCGGCTGGCGGCTGTTTTCCAATGTGATCAATTTGCTGACGGTGGTGGTAACGGCCGTATCTCTCCACAGCATCTTGTTTGCGCCCCAGCTGGTCATCTGGCTGGCCGACGAGAAAGTAGCCAACAACCCAGAACTGCTGCCGCTGACGGTACGCCTGATGCGCATCATGTTAATCTCGCCCATCATTTTTGGGGCAAGCGGGGTCATCATGGGGGCGCTGAACGCCCGGCAGCATTTTTTGCTGCCCGCCCTGGCGCCCATCGTTTACAACGTGGGCATCATCGCTGGGGGGGTGTTGTGGCCAGGCACTCAGCCAGAGGAAGTGGCCTTTGGCTTTGCCGTCGGTACGGTGGTGGGCGCCGCGGGTCATTTTTTGGTCCAGCTGCCCGGCTTACGGCAGAAGGAGGCGCGGTATACGGCCGTACTCAATCTGCGCGATCCGGGCGTGCGCCAGGTAATGCGCCTGATGTCGCCCCGGGTGCTGGGGCTATCTTTTAGCGAGATCAACAAGATTCTCATCATCTGGCTGACCAACCCGATGGCCACGGGCAGTTTACCCGCCCTCAACACCGCTTTTCGGCTGATCATTATGCCGCAGGGCATTATTGGGCAGGCCCTGGGCATTGCTGCATTTCCTACCATGGCGGCGCTGGCGGCACGCCAGCAGTGGGACGAGATGCGCCAAATTTTTGCCGATTCCCTGCGAATTTTGTTGTTTTTAGGGCTGCCTTTCTCCGTATTATTTGCCCTTTTGGCCACCCCACTTTCATCCTTGTTGTTTAGCTGGGGTTTTGCCGGCGATGAAGGGATTGATTTTGTGAGCTTTGGCCTGCTGTTTTACGCGCTTGGCCTGGTGCCCCTGCTGGCATTAGAGGTGGTGGCCCGCACCTTTTACGCCTTGAGCGATACCCTCACACCCGTCTTGGCGGGCGGCGTGCAAATTGTGATCATGTGGCTGCTGAGCCTGTGGTTTAGCCAGGCGGTTTTTCCGCAGCTGGGTTGGCTGCCGTTGGGTGGTCTGGCGCTGGGTTTTAGCCTGTCCAATGTGATTGAGGTGCTGCTTTTGCTGTGGCTGCTGCGGCGCAAGCTGGGCGGCATTCAAGGTTATTCGC
>CAUJGI010000782.1 GCA_963169155.1 Chloroflexota bacterium | reverse complement strand
ACGGCCGCTGCCGCTTTTTCCTGGTACGCTGTCGGCGTGCCGTTGGCCACCAATTGCAGTTCGTTGGCCTGCTGCCCGCCAATCCACAGGTTAATTTTGGCCTGGTCAAAGGCAACCCCCGCCCGGCCCGCCGCCATGAGCAGGCGACCCCAGTTGGCATCGCTGCCCGCGAAGGCCGTTTTGACCAACGGCGAGATAGCGATGGTGTTGGCTACCTGGTGCGCGTCGGCTTCGCTCTGTGCCCCGGTCACCTGGATCTCGACAAACTTGGTGGCCCCTTCACCGTCGCGCACAATCATGTGGGCCAGGGCGGTGCAGAGATGGTTTAACCCGGCGCTGAATTGGGCGATGCTGTCGAAATCGGCAACGGCCGTTCCACTCACCCCATTAGCCAGCAGCAAAATGGTGTCGTTGGTGCTCGTGTCGCCGTCGATAGAGATGCGGTTGAAGCTCTGGTTTACGGCCGTACGCAGCAGCTCATCCAGCACGTCAGGGGCAACGGCCGCATCGGTGGTCAGCACTGCCAGCATCGTGGCCATGTTGGGGTGGATCATGCCCGCGCCTTTGGCCATGCCGCCAATCGTCACCGGGCCGCCCGGCAGATCAAGGCGTACCGCCAGGTGCTTGGGGCGGGTATCGGTGGTCATGATCGCTTCGGCGGCAAGACGGCCGTTCGCCGCCGACAATCCCTGCGCTCCCAGGTTAATGCCCGCCGTCACTTTGTCCATCGGCAGCTGCACGCCAATGACGCCCGTTGAAAGGACCAAAATTTGATCAGGCACACAGTCCAGAGCAACCGCCGCAGCCTGCTGCGTGGCGCGCGCATTGGCCAGACCTGGCTCACCGGTGCAGGCGTTGGCGTTTTTGGAATTGATCACCACAGCGCGCAAACGACTGTTGTTCTGCGCCAGCGTTTCTCGATCCACTACCACCGGCGCAGCCACCACCTGGTTTTGGGTAAACATGGCGGCGCAGCAGCAATCACTCTCAGATACCACCAGGGCCAGGTCGAGCTGGTTTTCTTTTTTGATTCCGGCGGCAACGGCAACGGCCGTAAACTCCGCCGGTGAGGTCACGGTTCCTTCAGAAAGAATTTGAAATGGGTTCACAAGCTGCTCCATTTGGCTGAAATTAACGTTTTTTCTTTGCCGATCGCCAAAGTATATGCAGTTGAGACAAGTTCACCAATTTTGCCAGCAGCTGTGCCGGCAGAAGTTATCGCATTGCGCAGCATGACAGATCAAGGCACCCTGTCATGCTGAAGTCCCTCGAAGCATCCCGCCCGCTCAAGAATTTGCAAAACCTTGATTTGGGCCAGGTTCCCGCCATTGGCTCCTTGCGGGATGCTTCACTTCGTTCAGCATAACAGTACCAACAAATTCCAAGGGAGCGAAATCGACTAACAGGCAGATTCCAGTAGTCAAAGCGGTTTGATTTTGCTATCTTTGCGGGCAGAAATTGGGAGACCCGCGTGAGACCAACGATTGCGACATTTCCTCAACTGGAGACCGAGCGCCTGATTTTGCGCGAATTTCGCCTGGATGAAGCCGACCAAATGGCCATCTTCCACCTCTTTTCCGATCATCGCGTCACCCGTTTTTACAACGTGAACACCTTTACCGAACCGGAAGAGGCGTGGCAGATGCTGCAGCGGCGGCGCAACCGCTTCTGGCAGGGGCGCGGCATTCGCTGGGCCATTACCCTGAAAGGAAATGACGCGCTGATTGGCAGCTGCGGCTTTAATTCACTGAACAGGAAGCAACATGCGGGGGAGTTGGGCTATGAGCTGGCACGGCCGTTTTGGAACCAGGGCATCATGACCGAAGCCGTCACCGCCGCTACAAAATATGGTTTTGGCCAGTTGGGGCTGAGGCGGCTGGAAGCGTGGATCATGCCGCAAAATCGCGCCTCGGCCAATCTGCTGCTGAAGGTGGGCTTCCAATCGGAGGGAATTTTTGAGGGAAAGGGGTATTGGAACGGCCGTTTTCATGACCTGGAACTCTTCTCTCTGCTGGCCGAGCAGTGGCGAAGCTAAGACGCGCAGAGAACACAGGGCCAACTGCTGAAACCCTGTGTTCTCCGGTGTAAAAGTGGTTAGTTCACGGGGGTAATAGTGATTTGCAGCTGGTTGAACGGATTGTTAAACGTGGCATCCTCAACGGCGTGAATCACACCATTTTCGTCAGGACCGGTGTTGGGGCCAGCCTGGCGCGGTGCCTGGTTGGGACCAAAACCGGGTTCCTCGTTTAGCTCGGTACCGGCATCATACAGCCTCGCATAGCCGGTAATGTCGCCCGACAGCGCACGGCCGTTTGCCTCAAAAAGCGGCAGGTTGCTCACGCTAAAAAACCAATCGTTGGACTGCACAAACATGGTTGCCAGTGAGAGATGGTCGCCGGGAACGGCCGTAATCTCAAAGCTGTAGCGCCCGTCCGGGGCAAAAATGGGGCCGGGTTCCGTGCCGCCCACCGGGATGGCCGCCGCACCCTTGTTGGCTTCGAGCAAAGATTCCACCAAGGCTACTGGGCTGCCATCTTCAGCCAGCATTTCCAAACCGGCGGAAGCGGCCGTTCCCACCGTAAAGAGCGCATTGGCCTCCTGATGTGCTGTCCAGGCAACGGGCGCCAGCGGCGTGTTTACCCCCGTCTGGGCCGCCAGCCAGCTGCCCAACTTGCCCGGGTCGCCATCCTCGGCCAACGCTTCGAGCCCATTGGGCAGCGCCGCCCGCAAGAAGCGGAACAGCGGAGCAGGCTCGCTGTGTACCACCCCAACGCCGGGGGCCAACGGACTGGGCACGTCGCTGCTGCCCGATACATTGTGAATGGTCACCTGGAACTGACCCTCACCCAGATACGCCAGCTCAACCTGAACCAGCTCATTGACGGCCGGAACCATGGCGCTGTGCACCGGGCGCACCCGCTTGATGGGGTCTGAAGCGCCGGTGTCGGGGCCGGGCTGCCGCGGTGCCTGGTCTGGCCCTTCACCCACGGGCTGATCGACTTCCGTACCCGCATCCCACAGGTAAACGTAATCGGTCACGTCGCCAGTGTGCGGGTTGCCGCTGTCATCGTAGAGGGGAATGCCTGCCAGGCCAGGGCCAAAAAACCAGTCGTTGGTTTGCACCAGCATGGTGGCAAAGGTCAGGTTGTCGCCAGGATGGGCATAAAAGCTCCAGCTGTAGGCGTCGCCAGGGAAGGCTGGCCCTGGTTCGTCTGCGCCAACGGGCGTATTGAACACCCCAGAATCGGTGAAGCGGAAGTCGGCCGTGTTGCTCACCGTCACAACAAACCGCTGGGCGCCGTCATCGGCGCTGGCCGCACCCAAACCGATGAACAACGTCAATAACACAAACAAAGTAGGAAACAAAAATCTTTTCTTGAACATGTTTTACTCCTTGAATTTCGGGTTTTTCAACTGCCCTGGAGTCTAGGAGCAAACAATTACACCCGCCTTACGCCTTCTTATCTTGGGGTTACGGCCGTATTACCACCTCCTTATCAAAAAATTACGCATTGCTTACCAACGACTGTGACTAATCCAGTAGGACGGGTTTCAAATAGTTGACAGTTCAGTAGATGATCCTATGATCTGGCAACTTTTTGCCGTGACCTATTAGCGAGTTGAGGAAGCAATTTCATGAATGTATGGGACTTACTCTTTAAAGAAACAGAACACCATCGGCGTACGGCCGTAGCCGCCCCCGGCGGCACTAACTTTAACCAACCCCTCTTCACCAGAGACAACAAGCCGCGCGTCCGCGTGGAACGGCGGCGCAAAACCAACCCGGATGGCCCACGTGACCGGGCTGAGGCACCCCGTAGACGGCCGTCTGCTCCCCGTCCCAGCGGCGGCAGCGGCAGCAGCGGCATCAGCGGCGGCGGCAGCAGTTCCCCCCGCCCCACTGGCGGCTTTTCGCTTCCTGGCGGGGGCGGCAAGCTCTCCCCCCTGGTCATCATTCTGATCGTGATTGGCCTGACCATCTGTGGTATTCCCCTTTCCTCATTCCTCGGCGGCGGCGACGAAGGCAGCACCAGCGACGCTCAACCCGTCCTCACCGACACGGAAACTGACACCAGCGACCAATCGGCGGCACCGCTGCCCACCCTGTCGGCCAGCGGCCCGTCGGACCAGACCTGGACGGTGATGCTTTACCAGGACGCTGACGACAAAATCCTGGAAGAGGACATCTTCCTGGACCTGAACGAGGCCGAGCGCGTTGGCTCCAGCGATAATGTGCAAATTGTGGCCCAGCTAGACCGCTTCAGCGGCGGTTTTGCCGGGGATGGCAATTGGACCGGCACCCGGCGCTACCTCGTCACCCGCGACAATGATTTGCAGGCGATCAACTCCCAGCTGGTTCAGGATGTGGGCGAGGTCAACATGGCCGATCCCCAGTCGCTGGTCGATTTTGTGGTGTGGGCCGTTGAAAATTACCCGGCCGACAAATACGTCCTCATCATGTCGGACCACGGCGCGGGCTGGCCCGGCGGCTGGTCGGACCCCGATCCCAACGTGCCCAACGACCGCAGCCTGCCGATTACGGCCGCTCTCGGCAACGACATGTTTTTGATGGAAATTGACGAGGCGCTGGCCGACATTCGTGCCCAAACGGGCATCGACCAGTTTGAACTCATCGGCATGGATGCCTGCCTGATGGGCGGCGCGGAGATTTTTGCAGCGCTGGCCCCCCATGCCCGCTATGCCGTTGCTTCGCAGGAAGTGGAACCGGCGCTGGGCTGGGCTTATGCGGGCTTTTTGGAGGAACTGACGACCAATCCAGGCATCAACGGCGGTGACCTGGGTCGGCTCATTGTGGACAGCTACATCCGTGACGACCAGCGCATTCTGGACCCACAGGCGCGGGCCGGGCTTTTGGGGCAGAGCAACCCGATTGGCGGGCTGTTTGGCCTGTTTGGTGGCCCCAGCAATGTCTCGACCGACCAACTGGTGCAGCAGATGGAGCAGAATGTGACGTTAACGGCCGTTGACCTCTCCCAAGTGCAGCCGCTGGTCGACAGTATCAACACGCTCAGCCTGGCCCTGGCCAGCGACAACCAGCAGACCATTGCCCAAAACCGCACCCGCGCTCAGTCATTCACCAGTGTTTTTGGCAGCAACGTGCCGCCGTCGTACATCGATCTGGGCCACTTTGCCCAGCTGCTGGCGCAAAACAGCCGCAGCAG
>CAUJGI010000781.1 GCA_963169155.1 Chloroflexota bacterium | reverse complement strand
CGGGCCTGGCGCGCCGCCGTGCAGCGGTCCCTTCAGCGCCCCAATCGCCCCGGTGATGGCCGACACCAAGTCCGTTTGCGTGGCCACGATGACCCGCGCGGCAAACGTCGAGGCGTTCAGGCTGTGGTCGATGATGGTGTTGAGGTACGTTTCCAGGCCGCGTACGCGGGCGTCGCTGGGAATTTCCCAAGTGAGCATGTAGAGGAAGTTGGCGGCGTGGCTCAGCGTCGGATCGGGGGCGATGGGTTCTTGGCCCAGTCGCAGCCGGTGATAGCTGGCCACAATGCTGGCCACCCGGGCCACGATAGTTTTGGCGGTGGTCAGATGATCTGTTTCGCCGCTGCCCAAATCCAGCGTGGCGGCAGCCATGCGCAGGGCATCCATCGGGGTGGTGCGGGCTTGGGCGGCGTCACGCAGCAGATTGAGAGTGGCGGGTGGCAACGGCCGTAACTCAGCCAGCTCTTGTTTCAGGTCATCAAGTTCGGTTTGGGTTGGCAAACGGCCGTGCCACAGCAAATAAGTTGCCTCTTCAAAAGTGGCGTTGGCCGCCAGCCGGTCCAGCGGGAACCCGGCAATGATCAGTTCGCCCTTTAGGCCATCGACGTGGCTCAGGTACGTTTCCGCCGCCAAAACCCCGGCCAGGCCGGGATCAAATTTGTTGTTGGTTGACATTCTGACTCCTTAAAAAGTATGCGAGTGGGCGAGTTTGCAAGTTGCAGGTGGCAAGTTGCAAGTGTGTGGCAGTTAAACACCTCACTTGCCACTTGCCACTTCTTACTTTTCACTTTTCACTTTTTACTCGTTTGTTGACTCTATCCAGTAAAAACAGTATGCTTCATTTTAATAGTTGATTCTAGTGTGTCAATATTGATTATCTAATCAATATAAGGCGGTTGTTTGTGATGCTTGAACTGGTGAATTTTTTACAGGCTAAGCGGCGGATACGGCCGTATATCCACCACACACCCCTCATTCGCAGCGATTTTTTAAGCGAGCGCACCGGCGGTGAGGTGTGGTTGAAATTAGAAAACCAGCAGCCAACCGGCTCGTTTAAGGTGCGCGGCGCGTTAAACAAGCTCGGCCAGCTGAGCGAGGCGGAGAAGGCGCAGGGCATTGTCACCGCGTCGGCGGGCAACCATGCGCTGGGGGTGGCCCACGCGGCGGCGGTGCTGGGGCTGCCGCAGGTGGACATTTTTGTGCCGCAGACCGCGCCCGACGCCAAGCTCAACAAGCTGCGCCGCTTTCCCATCACCCTGCACCTGGCTGGGCAAACGTACGAGGACGCCCACCAGGCGGCGGCCAATTTTGCCGCCCAAAGCGGTGCGTTGGAAATCTCGGCGTACGACGACCTGGACGTGATTGTCGGGCAAGGCACGGCGGGCGTAGAAATTTTGGCTGACTTGCCCACGGCGGAGCTGATTGTGGTGCCGGTAGGTGGTGGTGGTTTGGTGAGTGGGGTGGCCACGGCCGTTCGCCATATCAACCCCGCCTGCCACATCATTGGCGTGCAGCCTGAAGCCAGCCCGGCGGCGCAGTTGAGTTTTGCCCAGGGCCGGGCCATAGACCCGTATGACCATGCCCCGACCATCGCCGACGGGCTGGCAGGTGGCTTTGGCGTACGGCCGTTTGATCTGCTGCGCCAACATCCACCGGATATTGTGCTGGTGAGCGAGGCGCACATTCGGCAGGCGATTCTGGCTTTGCTGGCCGAGCAGCAGCTGGTGATTGAGCCATCCGGGGCAACGGCCGTTGCCCCGCTGTTAACCGGGCAGGTGGATGTGGCGGGGAAAACGGCCGTCTGCATCCTCACCGGTGGCAATTTAGCCATGAATTTGTTGCGCGAAATAATTACTCAATTACCCAATTACTAAATTACAGTAATTGGGTAACTGGGTAATTGGGTAATTGAAATGGCAGACGGTGACTACTTTTCAGCCAAAGAAGCGGCGGCGGCGTTAGAAATTTCGCTGCCGACGCTCTATGCCTACGTCAGCCGCGGGCTGATTCGCTCGGAGGCGGGGACGGGCAAGAGCCGGGCGCGGCGTTACTGGCGGGCGGATGTGGATGCGCTGCTGGCGCGCAAGGCGCTGCGGCAAAATCCAGCCCAGGCGGCCGAAGCGGCGCTGCATTATGGCAGCCCGGTGCTGGCCTCGGCGGTGACGTTGATTGAAGACGGCCGTTTCTTTTACCGGGGCCACGACGCTGTTCAACTGGCGCAAACGACCGCATTCGAGTCCGTCGCCGCGCTGCTGTGGTGCGATTCGCTGGAGGCAGAGGCGCTTTTTCCGCCGGAGCTGCCGCCCAGTTTGCAGCAGCGCATGGCTGAAGTGCAGCCCATTTTGTCTGCCCTGCCGCTGTTTGAGCGCTTTCAGGTGCTGCTGCCCCTGCTGGCCGGGCACGATCTGGGGGCGTACGATTTGGGGGAAACGGCCGTAGCCCAAACCGGGGCACGGCTTATGCACCTGCTCACCTGGGCGGTGACGGGGCAGCCGCCGCAAGCTGGCCTGGCCGCCGCCTTGCAGCAGGCGTGGACGCCGCAAAATCTGGCGGTGCGCTCGCTGCTCAACACGGCGCTTATCCTGTGCGCCGACCATGAGCTGAAC
>CAUJGI010000780.1 GCA_963169155.1 Chloroflexota bacterium | reverse complement strand
ACAACAGGCGCATCGCGTACCGGCATCTGTGGAAATGCAAACGCTCTCTTTCTTGTTCTGGGGCAGCTGGCGCGCCGGTGGGCTGATGCTGCTGGGCATGGCGCTCTTCAAGCTGGGCGTGTTGACGGCACAGCGCTCAACCCGGTTTTATCGCAATATGCTGATAGGTGGCTTTGGGCTGGGCTTCCCGCTGGTTATTCTGGGCCTGGTGCAAAACTTTGCGGCGGGCTGGACGCTGGAATATTCCCGGTTTATCGGTTCCCAGTTTAACTATTGGGGCAGTCTGGGGGTGAGTCTGGGCTACATTGCCATTGTCATGCTGGTGGCAAAATCGGGGCGCTGGCTGCCGGTGATACGGCCGTTTGCCGCCGTCGGCCAAACTGCGCTGAGCAACTATCTTTTCCAAACCATCGCCGCCACGCTCATTTTTTACGGGCATGGCCTGGGGCAGTTTGGCCAGGTAGAGCGCACGGGGCAGCTGCTCATCGTCCTGGCCATTTGGGCGGTGCAGCTGATGTTTTCTCCCGTGTGGCTGCGCCACTTTCGCTTTGGCCCGGCCGAGTGGCTGTGGCGCTCATTGACCTACGGCCGTTGGCAGCCCATGCGGGCCAAAGACGCACTGCAAGGAACGGCCGTCACCTCCTAGCCTGGGAATTGTGCTTTTTGGAAATCAAACCCGGTATAAAAAGTTTCATCTTCGGGTCGTGTCCCGCACGAGGGCGCTTCGCGCCCCGTGCGGGGAGGAGAAATGGGGTTTTTCAGTTTTTGGGGTCAAAATGACCCCAAAAACTGAAAAACCCCTCAATCGTTGGCAGCGCCGAGGCGCTGCCCTTGATGCAGCCCACGCGTACTTACGTCCAGTGGGACGCCCTCTATTTTCGACTTTGATAGTAAAACCTGATTATTCCCCGGTGGCGTGAATGTAGAGGCCAATGTTTTGCCCGCGAAAGTTAAGGCGAAACGGCTCGACGGCGAGCTTTTTGGCCAGGGCGTAGGCCACCAGGCAGGCAATCCAATGTTCGCCCGGGGCAGGCAGCAGCGGCTCCTGAATGATGCAGCAGGGCAGCAGGATCACTTTTTGCCGGGTGCCAGCAGCCGCCCCTGCTGCCGCCACGTCGATGAGCTGCACGTTGCAGCCGTGGGCGTGCATCGACACCAGCAGATCAAACTGGCTGGCCATCTCTGGGGCAAAAGGTTGGTTGATGCGGGGCACGGTTTCATCCACGCCAATTTTGACACGCCGGTTGAGGGTGAGGTCTTTGTATTTGTCGGGCAGCGCCTGGGCCACCGGATCGATGACGGTGGCCTGCCAGCCGCTCTGCTGGAGCAGATAGGCCAGCAGCCCCTTGCCGCCGCCCACGTCGGCCACGCGGCCCGGCGGCAGGCGGTGCAAAATCCACTCGTGCATCAGCTGAAAGCGAAACTTTTTCATTTTGGGCAGGCTGCCCGACGGGGTGAGCGCTGTGAAACCAGGCAGGCTGGTCAATGCCTGCTCGGGGATCGGGGCGTCGTGGTCGGGGCTGCCCTGGGTTTGTTCGGTAAGCGCCTGGAAAAGCTGGGCCTTTTCGCGCCTGTGTTTGCGTTTAGTCATAGGTTTTGCCGCGAATTACACGAAGGGAAACCTTTTCATTACAAAGATGCAGACCACGGAGAGTTTCTCTTTCCCCCGCGTCTCTGCGGTTAATTCTGAAAGAAAAAATCCCCAACACGGCCGTATTGGGGATTTCACCTTCTCTTCTTCTTCTGCGGCGCTAAAACTCAGCGACCAAAGTGCATCGGCATGATGATGTGCACAAAATCGTTGTCGCCTACGGGCTTGATGACGCCCGGTTCCATTGGATTGGTTGTTTCCAGAGCCACCTGCGGCGTGTCGATGACGCTCAGCACATCGGTCATGTACTTCACATTGAAGGCGATTTCGATAGGCTCGCCATCCACGTCGGCGTCGATTGGGGCAATGGAATCGCCCGTTTCCGTGCTGGTGGCGGCAATGGTGGCCGATCCGGGACTGAGGTCGTCGCCGGGTTCGATGCGCACGCGGGCGGTGTGGCTGGATTCGCGGGCAAAAATTTCAGCCCGCTTGCAGGCGCTGCGGAATTCGGCCGTGCTCAGCACGGTGCGCGTCAGGTTCTTTTTGGGGATGATGGGCGTGTAGTCGGGGAAGGTCTCGTTGATGAGCTGAGAAACCAGCACCACGTTGTCCATATCGAACACGATCTGATTGCGCCCTTCGGGCATGGAAATATAAACGGCGTCGTTGTCCTCGTTGGCGATGCGCGCCAGCTCCAGCAGCGCCCGTGCCGGGATGATAATGTCAATCGGTTTTTCGACGTAGCCGGGAATGTGGGCCGAGCGCAGCGACAGGCGGAAGCCGTCAGTGGCCGCCATGAGCATTTTGCTCTGCTCAAAGTGGGTGGAGACGCCGGTGAGGGTAGGACGGGTGTCGTCGGTGGCGGCGGCCATGGCCACCTGGCTGATCATTTGTTTGAGCACGGCCGTTTCCACCCGAATGCGATTGTTCTGATCCGGCTGTGGCACCAGGGGGAATTCCTGCGCGTCGATCCCCTTGATGTTGGCCTCGGTACGGCCGCACGTCACGTGGATCGTCTGGTTTTGCTCGTTCAGGTTCAGGTCCACCCGGTCTTGCGGCAGTGCGCCGACCAGGTCGCTAAAAGTGCGGGCGGGCACGGTGACCGAGCCTTCCTCTTCCACCTTGGCCCCAATCCAGGCCGTGATAACAATCTCCAGATTGGTCGCCGAGAGCTTGAGACGGCCGTTGTCGGTCTCCAGCAGCACGTTGGCCAAAACGGGCAGCATTGAGCGTGTACTCACCGCCCGACTGACAATATTCAACCCCTTTGCCAAATTCTCTTGCAGACAGGAAACCTTCATTGCGACCCTCTCTCTAAAAGTTTTGTTGTAATATCCCGCATGTGAACCTGTGGATAGTATACAGGAACGCGGCGCGCAGGGCAAGACGAGGACGTCCTTAAATTGGTTCAATCTTCTGTACGCGTACCTGGAACAACCACAAAAGATTGGACCAATTTATCAGGGGCGCAACCAATCCAACGCCCCCAACCCCGCCGCGCGGCCCGTGGCGAAGCAGGCGGTGAGCAGAAAGCCGCCCGTCGGCGCTTCCCAATCGAGCATTTCCCCGGCGCAGAAGACGCCGGGCAGTGCCCGCAGCATCAGCGCGTCATCCAGAGCGGCAAAGGTGATGCCGCCCGCTGTGCTGATCGCTTCGGCCAACGGCCGTATCCCCGTCAGCGTCACCGGCAGCGCCTTGATCGCCGCCGCCAGCTGGTGCGGATCGGCAAAAGCGGCGGCTGGCACCATTTCGCGCAGCAGGCCAACTTTGACCCCCTTGAGGCGCAGGCGGCTCTGCAAGTGGCTGGCCATCGAGCGCGAGCCACGTGATTTGGCCAGGCTTTGGGCGATCTCCGCTTCGGTGCGGTCGGGCAGCAATTCGAGGATGAAAGTGGTACGGCCGTTCGCCAAAAGATCATCCCGCAGCTGGGCAGACGCCGCGTAAATAAGGCTGCCCTCTACCCCAGTTTCAGTGATGACAAATTCGCCGCGCTGCTGGAAGGTTTGGTGGTGCAGAACGGCCGTTTTCACCGGCACACCCGCAAATTTCTGCCGAAAGTAGTCGCTCCACGCTACTTCAAAACCGCAATTGGCGGGCAGCAAAGGCGCAATTTCAACGCCCCGCGCTTGCAGCAGCGGCACCCAGCCGCCGTCGGAGCCAAGCCGGGGCCAGCTGCCCCCGCCCAGCGCCAAAATCACCACATCGGCCTGGACCAATTTTTCGCCGTCAGGCGTGGCCAAACGCAAAGCGCCAGCCTCGTCCCAGCCGAGCCAGCGATGCTGCATCTGGAAGGTCGCCCCTGCCGCCCGCAGCCGCCTGAGCCAGGCGCGCAGCAGCGGTGCCGCTTTCATCTCCGCAGGAAAAACACGCCCGGACGTGCCGACAAAGGTGTCGATGCCCAACTCGTGCACCCAGGCGCGCAGGTCGTCGGGGCCAAAGTTGGTAAGGAAGGGTTGAAGGTGAGGTTGGGCACGGCCGTATCGCCCCACAAATTGTTCAAATGGTTCCGAGTGGGTGATGTTCAGCCCGCCGCGCCCGGCCAGCAAAAATTTGCGCCCCACCGAGCGCATCCCGTCGTACACGGTGACGGCCACGCCGCCTTCGGCCAGCTGCTCAGCGGCCATCAGCCCGGCCGGACCGCCACCTATCACGACGGCGGTAGGAAGTGAGTTCTGCTCAGTCATTTTGAGGATTTTTTGGCCACGAATTTCGCGAATGGGCGCGAATTTTTTTACTGCTTCGCATAAATTCGCGACATTCGCGGCAAAGTCTCATGCCGTCCAACCAGTGCAGGCAGCCCAGGTTTGTGCCGCATCCCAGATGAGATCGTAAACCGGGTCTTTGATGTCGTAATACGTTTCCACGTCGTCGCCGTGGTGTTTGGCCAGCTGCCGCTTGATGATCTCCACCGTCTGCGCCGATTTCGGATGCGCCCGCAGGTAGTCGCGGAAGAGCAGCGGGTAACACTGATTGGGCCGGCCCTCGACCCGCACATGAATGTTGGCGCGGCGCTGGCCCTCGGGCTGGACAAAGAGGAACTTTTGCCAATTTTCCGGCGTGGGATCTTCTCCTGGCGGCACGTGATCGCTCACCGCCTCGCGGAACTGCGGGAAACCGGCGTCCAGCAGAGCCTGCCGCACGTCTTCGCCGAGTATGGACACCGTCACCTGCACATCAATCACGTCCTTGGCTCCCAACCCCGGCACCGAGGTCGAGCCTATGTGGTCAATGCGCAGCGCCAGCGGACCCAGGGCCGCGGCAAGGGCTTCTTGAATTTGGGTGAATTCCTGGAGCCAACGGCCGTCGTACGGCAAAATCGTAATT
>CAUJGI010000779.1 GCA_963169155.1 Chloroflexota bacterium | reverse complement strand
ACGTCGGTGCGTTCCCCGAGGAAAGAGACGGTATCTTGCAAGCCCAGCCGCCTGACCTCGCTTTTGAGCTGATCTTCCAGCGGGCCGCTGCCAATGAGCAGGCAGTGGATTTGGGCCTGGCGCTCTGGCGTTAGCAGGCTGATTGCTTCCAGGAAGCCGTGGTGGTTTTTTTGGGGGAACAGTCGTGCGACAACCGAAATGATATGTTTGTCGGTGGGGAGACCGATTTGCTGTTTGGCAAACGGCCGTGGCACAATCGTGGCAAACTTGTCGATGTCGATGCCCACGTAGAGCGTTTCGATCTTCTCAGGCGGAATCTTTTCCAGCTCAATGTACTTTTGCCGGTCAAACTCCGACACGGCAATGATGCGGTCAGACAGCGGGCTCAAGGTGCGGTCCACCAGGTGTTCGACCCACATTTTTTCATAGGCGGGCGCGTGCTCCTGGGTGATGATGATCGGCACCCGCCGCAGCGTGCCCCAGAGGCGGCCCCAGAAGTTGGAGCCGCTCAGGTGGGTGTGCAGAATGGTGACATCGGCCAGCGCCTGCCACAGCGTTTTCCAGACAGACATCTGGAAGCGTGAGCGCCGCTTGAGTTCGATGACGGTGACACCCGCCTGGCGCAGCAGGTGGTCCTGGCCAAAGGTTGGTTTGTCACGCGTCACACAAATGACGGGCGTAAACTTGGTGCGGTCGATGGTGAGGGCCACGTTGGTGACAACCTGGGCCACGCCGCCGCGCCCCAGCCGATCTACCAGGAAGAGAACTTTTTTAGGTGTCATGTGAGGTTGTTTCACCGCGGAGGGCGCAGAGGAATATAAACTTTGCGATCTTTGCGTCCTTTGCGGTTAATCGTGCTCACCGGGCAAAAGCTGGGCTGCCCAGGGTGCGGTCGAGCTGCATTTTGGAGCGGTAGAGCAGGTATTTTTTGAGCAGGGAGAGGGTGACGTTACGGCCGTTATACGGTTCCATGTCCAGTAAAAGCAGCAGTTTAAACAGGCGCGGTTTGCTCATGAAGGCCAGCGATACCGGGCGGTGGCTAAACTGGCTCAATGTTTCCTGGTAGCGGGCCACATCTTCGGCGAGGGTACGGCCGTACGCTTGCTGGTAACGCGGATACCATTCCTGCTGCACAAATTCGTACAGGGCATGGTCGGCCTCGTTGCCTTCGCGCAGCATCGCCCGGCCCTGTTCGGAGGCCAGCAGCCGTTTGGCGGCAGTGTCGCCTTCGGCCACGTTCATGCGCTTGTAGGCGATGTTGAGATTGTTGGCCACGATGACCTTCAAGAGCAGGAGCGATTCGTTAAATCGTTCCGTGAGGCCAACAAAGATTTCTTGCTGCTGGATGATTTGGATGGCTTTGTTGACATCGGCCGTACCGGCGATCATTTTGGTTTGCCGGTTCTGCGACTGCTCTTCTTGCCGCCATTCCTCAAACACGCAGTTGGCTTCCCCCAGGGTGTTGACGCCGTGCTGGTACATGGAAGCGCGCATTTTGACCGGATCGCGCATGAAGGTGAAGTATGTGAGCCCGGGATATTTTACGTGCAGCGGCATGTGGGGCTGAATGTGGTGGCCGCCGATGCCCTCCAACTGCGGATAAAGGGCGTGGGTGTATTCCAGGTCGGCGATTTTGGCGGGAGCCAGCCACGGTGTTTGCTGGAAGGCAGGGTCGATGGCCAGCGGCGTTACTTCGCAGTAGTGCGGGCCAAGCGTGCTGCGCAAAATCCATTGCAGCGTGGTGCCGCCGGTTTTGTGAATGTGAATGAAGGCAAGCAAGTAGGATAACTCCTCCGTAAATTGGCCGCGGATAAACGCGGATAAACGCGGATTAAAATCTGGTAAATCTGCGAAATCTCAGGAGTGAAATGGCTAACAAGATTTACGCGTAAGCCAGAGGTGAACTTATTCGGGAACGAGTGTTGTAGAGGTTTTGCGCCATGGTGGTGCCAGGATTGGGGTTGGCGCGGGTTTCTTGAAAACGGCCGCATGAACCACAACCATGGTCAAAATGAACCAGGTGGGCTTCTTAATTTCCCAGGACATCGTTGTAATGCCAATTCCGAGGACGATCAGCAGCGTAAGATAGAACATTGCTTCCCAACGCGGTAACTCTTTCAGATGAAGGAAGCTTATCCCGGCAACCAGGGCAAACAGGGCCAGGCCCACAGCCCCCGATTCGATCAGAATGGCTAAGTAGGTGTTGTGGGCCGATTTATCCTTGTAGTCAACGGCCGTCTTAAACGTGCCGCTGCCGGTACCAGTAAGCGGCCGTGTTTCGAAAACTTCCAGCGCTTCGGTCCAGATGAGGCGACGGCCGCTTAAGTCGCCTTCGGTGAACTCGGATTGTGTGGTGCTTAAACGGTCAAGGGACGTTTGCGGGATGAGCGGCTGAATAATATAGAGCGCTCCAGCCAGGAAACAGGAAATAACAACACGGTCCACAAAGCGCAGTCGGGTAGATGCCCCCAGGATAAACCAGAACGTAGGCACCATCACGATAAAAGCGGTCCGGCTTGCTGTAAGCAGTACAGCAAAAACGCCTAAAGGTAAAAATAAATAGTTCACGATGCTTAACAGCTTGTTTTTTCGGCTGTCGCTGGCTGAAGCGGAGATGGCCAGGTACCAGGCAACGGGCAGAGCCAGGGCGATCATAAGGGCAATGCCGTTGGCATTAAACCCGGAGGCGGCGTACCGGGGCGTGCTGCCTCGGGAAACACCGGCAAAGTAGTTGGAAATAGTATCAATGACCGAGACATATGAACCCAGGACAATCATTTGCAGCCCGGCACGGACCGCTTCTTTCGTGGCGAAGAGGTCCCAAAGCAGCCAGGCAAAGCCGAGCAGCTGTGCATACGTGGAAATACGATCCAACGTTGTGTTCATGTCTGTGGTCCACAAAATGGTGAGTCCGTTCCAGAAGAAGTAAAGGAAGACGAGCAGGTGAAACGGCCGTAGCTGGCGCAGCTTTCCCGTGGCTACTACTGTGCCCAGCCAGAAAGCCGCTACCAAAATTCCCATGACGCGGGAAATACGCCCCACGCCATCCACAATGACGGAATTCTCCCAGGGGATCATAAATAGAAGCACGAGTGCTAACCAAAATGCAATCTTGCGCATAGTAGTTTACCTTAAGATGTCTGTTTTCGGGTTTGGGGAACGGGCTCTCCTGACAGATCCAGGAGAGCCCAATTTGCCATTGTTACGGGCTTTTGGCGATGAAGGGAAGGAAGGAAAAAATGTCTGTGGGCATCACCTGGATAGTGTCGGTCAGGATTACTTCGCCATTGTCAAT
>CAUJGI010000778.1 GCA_963169155.1 Chloroflexota bacterium | reverse complement strand
ACCGCACGGTGTTTTACCTTGGTTTGGGCGTGGCTCTGCTGCTGGTCCTGGCTGGCGGCTGGCTTTATTTTCGACAGCGGTAAACATCTATTCATTCATTGGCCGAGAATTTCGCGAATTTGCGCGAAAAACTCTTAAATTCGTGAAAATTCGCGAAATTCGCGGCTAAATCAAACCATCACAGAGGCTTTTTATATGGAAGATTTTGTTTTTGGCTCCCTTTCCACCACGGAAAAACGGCTGAAATATTACCAGGAATGGCGGCAGGGCGTGAAGCATCACAGCCAGATCACGCCGCGCACGCCGCAGCCCGGCGATGCGCCGGTGCTCACCGTCATCGTGGGGCTGCCCCAGCTGATTGACCGGATTGAGTGTGAAATGATGCTGCCGGAAACGGCCGCTTTTCCCTTCACCCGCACTGAAACCAAATGGGACTTGCTCAACTGGCAATATTTGCAGCATTGGCAGGTCACCCTGCCGCCGCAGCCAGAGGGTACCCTCGTGCGCTACAGCATCAAAGCGTACCCCGCCGACGGCTCCGCACCGATTCTGGCCGATGACGGCGAGGTGTTCTCCTACCTCGTCGGCCACAGCACCCCGCCCGCCTGGAGCCAGGATGCCGTTGTCTACCAGATTTTCCCCGACCGCTTTCACCCGGGAAACGGCCGTGCCTGGAACCCTGCCCACACCCTCAACGACATCTACGGCGGCACCCTGCGCGGCATCATCGACAAGCTTGATTACGTGGCCGGGATGGGCTTCAACACCATCTGGCTCAACCCGTTTTTCCCCGACGACAGCCACCACGGTTACCACGCCACCGACTACTTCAGCGTCAATCCCCGCCTGGGCACGCTCGACGAGATACGTGAACTGGTGCAAACTGCGCACAACAAGGGCATCCGCCTGCTGCTGGACTTTGTGGCCAACCATTGGGGCAGCGAGCACCACAGCTTCCAGGAGGCCATTCGCGACCCCAACAGCCCGTTTGTTAGCTGGTACCACTGGATCGATTATCCCGTCGATTACGAAACCTTTTTTGGGGTGATGGATTTGCCCCAGGTCAACGTCAACAATCCCGACGTGCGCCGCTATTTGCTAGACAGCGTGCGCTTCTGGCTGGGCGACATCGGCTTCGACGGCCTGCGCCTGGATTACGCCCTCGGCCCCACCCACGACTTCTGGACCGAGCTGCGGGCCACCGTCAAGCAAGTCAAACCCGATGCCTGGATTTTTGGCGAAGTGGTCGAAACGCCCACCACGCTGCTGAGCTACGAAGGCCGCCTGGACGGCTGCCTGGACTTTTCGCTGGAGCAGGCACTGCGCGACACCTTTGCCCTGCACCGCATGACCATCTCTGAGTTCGCCAGCTTCCTCATCAAACACGAGCGCTTCTTCCCGGAAACATACAGTCGGCCCAGCTTTTTAGACAACCACGACATGAACCGCTTTTACTTTGCTACGGGCCACGACAAACGCAAGCTGAAGCTGGCCGCCCTGTGCCAGTTCACCCTGGTTGGCCCGCCCATCGTCTACAACGGCACCGAGGTGGGCGTGCGCCAGCTCAAAAGCATGGCCGAACCCGACAGCCAGGGCATGGAGGAAAATCGCCAGCCGATGCTGTGGGGCGATGAGCAGGATGCCGAGATTCGCGACTATTTCCGCTGGCTGATCCAGTTCCGCCAGGCGCATCCCGCTTTACGCCACGGCCGTTCGCACATCTTGCAGGCCAATGACCATACGCTGGTCTACGCCCGCGCTCACACCGAAGGCACGGTCTGGGTGGC
This sequence comes from Chloroflexota bacterium, assembly GCA_963169155.1. GTDB lineage: Bacteria > Chloroflexota > Anaerolineae > Promineifilales > Promineifilaceae > Leptofilum. Next base: position 1,905 of record CAUJGI010000778.1, on the reverse strand, counting down.
CCTCAATGCCAGTGATGCGGTGCGGGAGGTAACGGCCGTTCACCAAAATCACCAATACACCTTCACCCTCCAACCCTGGTCGGGCGAGGTGCACTGCTTCGCGCCGGAAAATGCTTGACAGGTCAACCAGATTCTCTATAATCCGGCAAAATTTACAAAGGCGGCAAGCGTGTCGCCCTAAAAAAGCACTGATCAGGACGAGTACGGTCTGAGCCTGCACCAGAGATTGGAGCGCCACCGGCTGAAAGCCTCCAAAGCAAAGACAGCCCCGAAAACCCCCTGAGAGCGACTTCCTGAACAATTGTTGAGTAAGGAAGCACGGTTGGCCCCGTTAACGGCCGTATCAAGGGTAATCCGTTATCGGTTATCCGTAATCGGAAAACCACCGATTACTGCTTACTGATTACCGTTTACCGAATTGGGTGGAACCGCGACGCCGTCGCCCCATGGTGGGTGGCGGCGTTTTTTATTTTTTAGGTGCGACGCACATTCATAAGTGCGTCGCACCAATGTTAAGAGGTAAAAAATATGAACAACAAAATTACCGTCGGCATCCTCGCCGCCACTGGAGCGGTGGGCCAGCGTTTTATTCAACATTTGGTAAACCATCCCTGGTTTGAAATCACCGCCCTCACTGGCTCCGAGCGCACGGCGGGACGGCCGTACCGCGAAGGCGTCAACTGGCTGCTGCCCGGCGACCCACCCGCCGCCGTGGCCAACATGATCGTGCAGCCCACCGCGCCGAATCTTGAGCCCCGCGTCCTCTTTTCCGCCCTGCCCACCGCCGAGGCGCGTGAACTGGAGCCACAGTTTGCCCAGGCGGGCTACATCGTCCTCACCAACGCCTCGCCGTTTCGCATGGACCCGTGTGTGCCGCTGCTCATCCCGGAGGTAAACCCGGACCACACGGCGCTCATCCCCCGCCAAAAAGAGGCGTACGGCTGGGACGGCTGGATTGTGGCCAATGCCAACTGCTCCACCACGAGCATCGTCCTGCCGCTGCAAATTTTGCACAAGGCGTATGGGGTGGAAACGGCCGTAATCACCACCATGCAGGCCATTTCCGGCGCAGGCTACCCCGGCGTCCCCTCGATGGACATCCTGGATAACGTTATTCCTTACATCGGCGGGGAAGATGGCAAGCTGGAAACCGAACCGCGCAAGCTATGCGGCACCTACGCCAACGGCGCGATCGAGATGGCCCCTTTCAAAGTCAGCGCCCAGGCCAACCGCGTCCCGGTGATGGATGGTCATCTGGGCAGCGTCTCCGTCAAGCTGCGCCAATCCGCCACGGCCGAAGAAGTGATTGCGCTGTTCCAAACGTGGCAGCCTCCGGAAATCGTGCGCGATCTGCCCACCATGCCCGAACAAGTTTTCATCTACCGGCCCGAAGCCAACCGCCCCCAGCCCCGCCTGGACCGCGACGCAGGCCACGGCCTCGCCTGGACCGTCGGCGGCGTGCGCCACTGCCCCGTCAACGATATCCGCTTCCTGGCCATCACTCACAACACCCTGCGCGGCGCGGCCAGTGGTTCGGTGTTGAACGCGGAACTGTTGGTAAAGCAGGGGTTCATTCAGTGATAAGGGCTTGACCCGTTTGATTCCTTTCCATCACGATTGGTCGCTATTCAGGGTCAACCATTGACCGTGAACTATTGACCATTATTCATCCAAATCCTCCAGAACCGCCTCGCCAAAGGGGGCCAGGTCTGGCTCGATGGCCAGGAGGTTTTCCAGGTCCGTGCGGGCACGGCCGAGTTGGGCGTCGTTGCCGTCGTAGCGATCAAGCAGGGTGAGACCTGCCGCGTATGCTTCTTCGGCCAGGCGGAATTCCTCCAGGCGCAGCGCCGTCAGACCCACCTTGAAGACCGCCTCCGTCAGATCGTTCAGCGCGTTTTCGCTGGT
>CAUJGI010000777.1 GCA_963169155.1 Chloroflexota bacterium | reverse complement strand
GCTCCCCAAATGTAATAAAGAAATTCACGTCTTGAGATGCCGCCGCTTTTCGCTTCGGCACTTACGGCTGCATTTGCCATGAGGCTATTCTCCTATAATGAATATGCTTGTGAACTTTATTATTCAGCGAAATAAGTACCTAGTTAACCAATTTTACCTGAAATGCAAAAATGACAACTGTGTGCTTTTTATCACAATCGCGATTATAGCAAATCATAGATGGATAACAAGGGGGGAAATGGGCGCTGAGGGACTCGAACCCCCGACCCCTTCGGTGTAAACGAAGTGCTCTAACCAACTGAGCTAAGCGCCCGAACGAATCCGAGAAGACCCAAATTATAGCGGCTGTTGTTTAATACGCAACCACTACTAAATTCGCGGCAGCACAATACTTTGCTGCTTCTGATACTTCCCCTTGCGATCCGCGTAAGAGGTCTCGCAGATTTCATCCGATTGAAAGAACAACACCTGCGCAATGCCCTCGTGGGCGTAGACGCGGGCGGGCAGCGGCGTGGTGTTGGAAATTTCCAGCGTTACGTACCCCTCCCACTCCGGTTCAAAAGGGGTGACATTTACGATGAGGCCGCAGCGGGCATAGGTGGATTTACCCAGACAAACCGTCAGCACGTCTCGCGGAATGCGAAAATACTCAACCGTCTGCGCCAGCACAAAAGAATTGGGCGGGATCACACAAATGTCACCAGTAAAATCCACAAAAGATTTGGGATCAAAGTGCTTGGGATCAACAACGGCCGAATGCACATTGGTAAAAATCTTAAACTCGTTGGTCACCCGAATGTCGTACCCATAAGACGATAGCCCGTAAGAAATCACGCCCTCGCGTACCTGCCCATCGACAAAAGGCTCAATCATCTTGTGTTCCAGCGCCATGCGGCGAATCCAACTGTCTGCTTTAATGGCCATTGTTTTTCCTTTACTTGATTATTGACAAAAACTATAACTTTACATAACTTCTGGCGCACTCATTCCCATCAGGTCGAGCACGTGGGCAAAAAGCTGCTTGGCCGCGCGGTAAAAGCGCAGCCGGGCATGGCGCAGCGGTTCGGGTACGTCGTCGTTGAGGACGCGGCAGTTTTCATAGGCGGGGTGAAAAGCGGCCGCCAGTTCATAGGCATAGAAGGCAATGTGGTGCGGCTCTGAATTGAGCACCATCAGCTCAATCACTTCGGGCAGTTCAAGCGCTTTGCGCATGAAGGCCAGCTCGCTTTCATGGGTCAGCAGGCTGAGGTCGGCTCCGGCATCGGCGTCGGGCGCGCCGCCCGCTTCGGCCCACTTGCGGAAGATGCCCGCGCAGCGCACGTGGGCGTTTTGGATGTAGTAGACGGGATTTTTGTCGGACTTTTCCAGCGCCAGGTTGAGATCAAACTCAATGGGGCTGTTGCCGGAGCGCGAGATCATGAAGTAGCGGATGGGATCGGGACCGACCACGTCAACCACGTCATCAAGCGAGACAAAGGTTCCCGCCCGGGTGCTCATCTTCATTTCCTGGCCATCTTTGAGGATGCTGATGATTTGGTGCAGCACGGTGCGCACAAAATCGGTAGGATACCCCAGCGCCTGCACCCCCATGAGCACCTGCGGCGCGGTGGCGTGATGGTCAGGGCCAAAAAAGTCTACCACCAGGTCGAAGCCGCGCTGGGCTTTGTCCCAATGATAGGCGATGTCGGGCATGCGGTAGGTGGGTTCGCCGCTCTGCTTGACCAAAACGCGGTCTTTGTCATCGCCAAATTCGGTGGTTTTAAACCACTGTGCGCCGTCTTGCTCGTAGACGTAACCTTTTTCCTGCAGCGTTTCCAGAGCTTCCCAAACCCGGCCAGTTTCATAGAGGCTTTGCTCGTTGTAATACACGTCAAAAACGATGTTGATGCGGCGCAGGGTTTCTTTCTGGCTGCGAGAGATCTGGTCTTTGGCATAGCTGCCGAAATATTCCGCTGGCTCGCCCTGCAGGGCAGCGCCGTGGGCCTCGTACAGCTGCCGGGCAATGTCGGTAATGTAGTCGCCTTTGTAATGATCGGGACCCAATTCGGCAGCCTGGCCGATCAGCTGGAGGTAGCGAATTTTGGTGGATTCACCCAGCAGGGTAATCTGGCGACCGGCGTCGTTGTAGTAATATTCCAGGACAACTTCATACCCAGCCAGGCGCATGGCGCGGGCCAGGGTGTCACCCATCACCCCGCCCCGGGTACGGCCGATATGAATCGGCCCAGTCGGATTGGCACTAACGCACTCGATCTGCACTTTTTTGCCATCGCCGAGGTGGAGACGGCCGTATCCCGCCCCCTCTGCCAACACATTGGCCACCACCTGCTGCAAACGCGCGGCGGTCAACCGGATGTTGATGAAGCCGGGCGGCGCCACGGTCACCTCGGCGATGTAGTCCGTAGCGGGCAAATGATCGACAATGGTCTGGGCAATCTTGAGCGGGGCCATGCGGGCGTCACGGGCCAGCTTCAGCGCGGTGGGCGAAGCGTAGTCGCCAAAGGAGGCTTCACGCGGCCGTTCGATGACCACTTCGGGCAGGGCAAAGGAGGGCAGCGCCCCGGCCGCCTGGGCCGCCTGAACCGCTTGTTGCAAAACGGCCGCTAACTGATGATGAATGCTCATAAAATTCCACTCTTCCTGCGAAGCAAAGCGCTTCAAAATTCGGCGGATTTTACATGCCCAACAGTGGGTTCGCAACCTGAGCTGGAAAAAAGCCTTAATTGGTTTGGTCAGCTTGCTCAGGCAGGCTATCGCAGATAACGTTTAGATTCATTGTTGAAGGAGATTTCTGGATGAAGCGTCTGATTCTGATTTTACTCATTCCCCTGTTTATGCTGGCCTGCGATTCTGCCAGTGAAACAGACGGTGAGCTGGTCACCTACACCAGCGCCAACTACCCGATTAGCTTCTCAATACCCGAACAATGGGCGGTGAGCGACAACGAAGATTCGATCACTATTGCCTCGACGGAAGCGCTGCTGCTGGCCGACACGGTCGTGGAGGGCGCGCGCCTCAACATCACGGTGACGCCCGGCGCGTTTCTGGGCAATGCCAACATTACCGAGGTGATTGATACGGCCGTTCGCCAATTCCGCGAACAAGAAGGGGTCGAAGTGATCCAGGAGATGGAAACCAGGGCAATCAACAACCAGCCGGCCGTAGAAATTGTGCTGCGCGGCCCCGACACGCAAGGCAACGAGGTGATTTTGCGCTACCTGGTGCTGGAAAGCCTGGGATCGAACCAAACGGCCGTTATCGCCGCCGTCCATGATGCCAGTGAAAACGATCGCTACGGCCAGCTCATGGCCGACATTGTGAATTCGATGCAGCTCGGTGAACAATGAACGGTAATCGGTGAAAAGTGAAAGCGGGAAGGTGAAAAGTCAAAAGTCAAAAGTGAAAAGCTAACTTATCACTTATTACTTTTCACTTATTGATGATTACCGCCCCGACCACCGCGTCATACACCAGCAGCGTCTCTGCGGCCGTTTTTTCCCAGGAGAAAACGGCCGCTTGTTGTGCCGCCTTCTGTTTGAGTTCCGCCCGCAAGTTATCCTGAATCACTGTGGAAATAATGGCGCCTGCCATACTGCGCGCATCATCGGGCTCGACGGCAAAACCGGCGTCGCCCAGCACTTCAGGCAGGGAGGAGGCCGTGGTCGTCACCACCGGCGTGCCGGAAGCCAATGCTTCCAGCACCCCCAGGCCAAACCCCTCGCGGCGGCTGGGGAAAACAAACGTTTCCGCATTGCGGTACAGCACCGGCTTGTCCTCTTCATCTACGTAACCAATCCAGCGCACGTACTCGCCAATTCCTAGCTGCTGAATGTAACTATCGTAATCTGGGTAAATTTCATTCGCCTGCGTAGGCTTTTTGCCTGCCAGGATCAGCGGATAATCCTCGCCCAGCGCCTGCCCCACGTAGGTCCAGGCCAGCAGCAGCGTGGTGACGTTTTTGTGCAGCTCGTAGCCGCCCAGGTAAAGCACGTAAAAGTCGGGCAGATCGTACTTGCGCAAGATGGCCATCTCCAGCAGGCCGCTGTCTTGCGGGCTAAACTCGGACCCGGCGGCCAGGTAGATGCGCTCAATTTTGTCGGCGGGGATGTGCAGATGCGCGATGATGTCCTGCTTGCTGGCCTCAGAATCGGTGATGAGGCGGGTGGCACCCCTGGCTGAGGCAGAGACGAGGGCGTTGTAGAGGCGGGTGAGGAACGGCCGTCTATACTCCGGCACCAACATCGTGGTCAAATCGTGCACCGTCACCACCAGCGGCACGGGCGACTGCAGCGGCCCGCCCCAGTAGGGCACGTGGGCCACCGTCGCCCCCACCTCCTGGCACGCCTTGGGGAACAATCGCTGCTCAAACCACACCTTGCCCAGGTTCCCCGGCCGCACCGGCACCAACTTTACGTTCACGCTGGGCGGCACGGCTTCCGGCTCCGGCTGCCCCGCCACCTGCGGGTACACCAGGGTAATTGTCAGGTCCGACACCAT
>CAUJGI010000776.1 GCA_963169155.1 Chloroflexota bacterium | reverse complement strand
ATCGAGCAAAAACCAGGCCGTCACGTCCCGATCCTCCACAAATTGGCGCACGTATGGGCTGTCCATGCGCGCCGTCACGTTCCAGTCAATGTGGCGGATATCGTCATTGGCCTGGTATTCGCGAATGTCGGCAAAGTCGATGCCCGTGCCGTAAAACAGGGTGCGGTAATCCCCCTGCATCAGGCCATCGAGCCGCCGGATAACGCGCCATTCCAGCCGCTGCAAAATCTCGTCGGGCGAGACGCGCTTAAGCGTAGGATCGACTGTTGGCACGTTCATGCAGGGGCACCTGGGGTTGGGGCACAACGGTTAAAATACGCTTCAACAGTTCATCGCTGGTCACGTTGTCCGCCAGCGCCTCGTAAGAGAGCACCAGCCGGTGACGAATCACATCCAGCGCCAAATCGCTCACGTCCTGCGGCAGCGCGTAGCCGCGCCCGCGCAAAAAGGCCAGCGCCCGCGCCGCCAAAATCAGGTTAATCGAAGCGCGGGGGCTGGCACCAAAGGTCAAATATTGGGCCAGATCGCCCTGGCCCACCGTGTGCGGCTGGCGGGTGGCGGTCACCAGCTTGACGGCATACTCCATCAGCGCCGGATCGACGTAGACGCCGTCCACCTCTTTTTGCAGCGCTACCAGCTCCTCGGTGCTGATGATGCGCTGCACCGTCTGCACCACGCTGGTCATGCGCTCCACAATCACAAATTCCTCGGTCGGGCTGGGATAACCCACCAGCACCTTGAGCATGAAGCGGTCCACCTGCGCCTCTGGCAGCGGGTAGGTGCCTTCGGACTCGATGGGGTTTTGCGTGGCCATCACCAAAAAGGGATGCGGCACCTTGTGCGTTTCGCGGCCAATCGTCACCTGCCGCTCCTGCATCACCTCCAGCAGGGCGCTTTGCACCTTGGCCGGGGCGCGATTGATCTCGTCGGCCAGCAGCAGGTTGGTGAAGACGGGGCCGAGCGAGGTGTTGAACTCGCCGCTTTTCTGGTTGTAGATGCGCGTGCCGATGAGGTCGGCAGGCACCAAATCGGGGGTGAACTGGATGCGCTGGAATTCGCCGCCAATCGCGCCCGCCAACGTTTTGATGGCCATCGTTTTGGCCAGGCCGGGCACACCTTCCACCAAAATGTGCCCCCGCGCCAGCAGGGCGACGATGAGCCGCTCCAGCAAATTGTCCTGCCCCACGATGATCTTTTTGACCTCGTAAAGCACGCGTTCCATCGGTTTGTCGCTGTCGGGTCTGGGGGTGAATGTCATGGGTTGCTCCAGTTTTTATGATTTTAGTGAAAAGTAAAAAGTGATAAGTGAAAAGTGGGCAACTTTTTACTTTTCACTTATCACTTTTCACTGTTAGTATCGCGGCATGCCCGCCGCGCCCGCCGCCGTGGTAATGGGCACGGCAAAGCCGATGCCGATGAAGAAGTTTTGTTCAGATGGGTTGGCCAGGGCGGTGACAATGCCAATGACTTCGCCGCGCCGGTTGAGCAAGGGGCCGCCGGAGTTGCCGGGATTTACGGCCGTATCAAACTGAATCAGCCCCGTTAACTCAAACTCATCATCAAGCGGCAGGGTGCGGTCAAAGCCGGAAATGACGCCCGCGCTCATGGAACCAGCCAGCCCCAACGGATTGCCCACGGCGTATGCCTCATCCCCCACGCGCATGGCGTTGGGGTTGCCCAACACGGCGGGCACGATGATTTCGGGTGGCTGGGCGGGGGTGAGGACAGCAATATCGTTTTCGGGTTCGGCGGCGGCGATAACGGCCGTTGTCTCCGTCCCATCCGCGTAAAAAATCTCTATTTCCGTGGCCCCGGCCACCACATGCAGCGAGGTTAAAATAGCCGCCTCAGCATTGATGATGACCCCGCTGCCCACGCCGTTACCTTCTTCGCCCTGCTCATTTTGCCCCGTGGTGCGAATCAGCACCATCGACGGCAAAATCACCTGGTACACCTGCGCCGAATACGACGGCGGCGGCGTGGCTGAAGCCATTGCGTCCACCACAATTTGGTCAACTTGTTCATCTGTCAGGGGAAGAGGGTCAGGGTAGAGGTTCGAATAGAGCAGCACGCCCAGAAACGCCACCACAATGCCCGCCGCAAAAGGCCAGCCGCGCCGCAGCCAGACTTTAGCCAGCGTTCCAAGACGCCTCAGGCGGGAATTTGTCTCTGTTGTTATCGAACGGGGCTGCTCTTCCATTAGCAACTCACAAAGGGGTCAGGGAATTAACAAGACGCCGCTAATTATAGTGGAAGATGTTGAGATGATGTTAAGACAAAGTGAATGTTTGTGAAGAAAACCAGAGTAAAGCACAAAAATCGGACCCTTGCCCACTTTTAACATTGGCAAAAGTCCGATTTTGAACAGGCAAAGTTCCCTCGCGGTTTCATTATGCTTATGTTTGCAAATAACGTTCAACGTTTCCTAGTAATTCATATTTATCAAGCGGAAGGTTAATTATATGATCAACAAATTGAGTAACCTTTAGCTCATTGTTTTTTATCATAGGGTAATACTCACGCCTTGATAGAATTAGCATTTTACAATTGTTCGAATCACGAAGCCTTTCCAACAAAGGCACGATGTTATCGGCTTGATTTACTATCACATCCATTTCTATTATGAGAAGCTGTAAACCCCTTAAAGCCTCATCCTCTTCAACATTTGAAGATTGATCGTCAACCAAGCCAACATCATAACCATTTTCGGTCAAAATAGGCTCAATCAATCCACGAAGCGAGTGATCAAGCATCCACAATGTTACTCTCATAATTCACCGTTTGAACCCTCCGCTACGGCACCCCTCGGCTAAACAAACCAACCGCAATTGTCATTTCGAACGAAGTGAGACATCTAAAGCTCAGAAACTCCCTTGGCCCCAGTCAACAAGTAACCTACTAAAATCCACAGAGCACCTAATATTGCACCTGAACAAAGCAATATTTCACTGTCCATCCTAAAAATTATGCTCGGTAAAAAAAACAAACCAAGGGGTGGCAAATAGATAAGCAAGGCAACAATCACTGCTATGGAATCATTAGATAGCTTGCGAAAAGTGTGATTTTTACTCAAATATTTGGCAACTCGCCGGGAATCATTTCCCGCATATACAACAGCCATAGAAACCACGAGAATAGCGGCAATAATGGATGCAATGTTATTCATGTTCTTATTCCTTATGCAAACATATTGTGACTATAGCTACACAACTAAAAATTGAAGCACTCTTCAATTACAAGACCAACCTCAATTATCATTTCGAACGAAGTGAGAAATCTTTCTACCAATGACGTTGAAAGATTCCTCGTTTCGAAAAACCTCCCGGAGGTTTCGCCAGCCAACCTGGCCCTCGAAAGGAACCTCCGGGAGGTTGGTCACATCGTTACGGAATCCATTTGATGTCTTTGAAGTTGGGTTTGCGCTTTTCCAGGAAGGCGTTGCGGCCTTCTTTGGCTTCGTCGGTCATGTAGGCCAGGCGGGTGGCTTCCCCGGCAAACACCTGCTGCCCCACCATGCCGTCGTCCGTCAGGTTCATGGCAAATTTAAGCATTTTGATGGAGGTAGGCGACTTGGCCAGGATTTCCTGGGCCCATTGGTACGCTGTGTCTTCCAGCTCGTCGTGGGGGATGACGGCGTTGACCATGCCCATCTCGTACGCCTCCTGCGCCGAGTAGTTGCGCCCCAGGAAGAAGATTTCGCGGGCGCGTTTTTGGCCCACCAGCTTGGCCAGGTAAGCCGAGCCATAGCCGCCGTCGAAGCTGGTCACGTCGGCGTCGGTTTGTTTGAAGATGGCGTGTTCCTTACTGGCCAGGGTGAGATCGCAGACCACATGCAGGCTGTGGCCACCGCCGACCGCCCAGCCAGGCACCACGGCAATCACCACCTTGGGCATGAAGCGCATCAGCCGCTGCACTTCGAGAATGTTGAGCCGGGGCATGCCTTCATCATCGACGTAGCCCTGGTGGCCGCGGGCGTTTTGGTCGCCGCCGCTGCAAAAGGCGTAGACGCCATCTTTGGGCGACGGCCCTTCGCCGCTCAGCAGCACCACGCCGATGGAGGTATCTTCGCGGGCGTCGAGGAACGCTTCATGCAGTTCGGCGACGGTTTTGGGGCGAAATGCGTTGCGCACTTCGGGCCGGTTGAAGGCGATGCGGGCCACGCCGTCGCATTTTTTGTAGGTAATGTCTTCGTACTCTTTGACGGTTTGCCAGTTGGGTTTGGTTGTCATGGGTTCACCTGCTTTTTTTCTCACAATTCAACTGTGTGTTTTCACCCTCACCCCAGCCCTCTCCCTAGGAGGGAGAGGGAGCCAAATTCCCTCCCCCTGGCAGGGGG
>CAUJGI010000775.1 GCA_963169155.1 Chloroflexota bacterium | reverse complement strand
GTGCCGAGTGTGGACGGCCGTCTCGTCGTCTCAGGCATCACCGTAGAAAAATTTCTAGACGGCGTACCGCCCGCGCCGCACCAACTGGCGAATTTACTGCCGCGTCTCCAGGAATTCCATACCCTGGCCCAAACCCTTCTGCAGCGCCCCGGCTTTGCTTCCAGCACTCAGCTGCGGCACGCCAGCCAGGGCGGCGATGTGGACCTGGCTCAGATGCCGCCCGCGCTGGTGGACCACTGCCGCCAGCAGTGGCAGGCATGGGCCGACGCGCCGCAGTCGGTGGTACATGGCGATATGGGTCCCAACAACCTTCTGGTCACCGAAACGGGTCAGTTTGGCCTGGTGGATTGGGACGAAACGCGGGTGGACCTGACGCTGTTTGATGTGCTCAATTGCCGCGCCGCCCAGGGCCAGTTGCTGACTGACAGCGAATCCCGGCTGCTGCTAAGTTGGGAGATTGCCGTCTGCTGGCTGGTTGAACCAGAATACGCACGACGGTTAGCCAACGATTTTCTGAAAAAAGTGGCTGCCACTACCTGAGGCGCTGGCGATTCACTGTCTAGCTGGATGGAACGCATAAATATGGTACTACTACTACTTGATTGCGGTGTCATAATTTGATACCATTCGCCTGTGAATAAGAAGCACCATAAAACGCTCGAAGCTATTTTTGAAGATCCCGTGAAAGCCAACATTGCCTGGCGCGATATAGAGGCTTTATTTGAGGAGCTTGGTGCGGAAATTTCGGAAGGAAGTGGCTCAAGAATTCGGGTGGCGCTTAATGATGTGCGCGCTGTGTTCCACCGCCCGCACCCGCGTCCGGAAACAAAGAAAGGTGCTGTTAAATCTGTGAGACGATTTCTGATAGAGGCAGGCGTAACATTATGATGGAATACAAGGGGTATGTAGCCAAAGTTGAGTTTGATAACGAAGGCGAAGTTTTTTACGGTGAGGTCATTAATTTGCGCGATGTGATTACTTTTGAAGGAGAATCGGTAGCAGAGTTAAAACAGGCGTTTGAAGATTCTGTTGAAGATTACCTGGCTTTTTGTGCAGAACGGGGTGAGTCGCCAGAAAAACCGTATTCGGGCAAGTTTAGCATTCGCCTGGACCCGGAACTGCATCGCAAAATCAGCGTGAAGGCACGTCTGGCAAACAAGAGTTTGAATAGTTGGATTAGTGATACGCTTGAGTCTGTAGCGGCTGGGGGATGAACGGCCGTTGCTGATCTCATTCTCAATAAAAACAGACATTCTCAATAAAAAAGCCCTTCTCAATCCTGAGAAGGGCTTTTAAGATTTTTGTAGTCGCGGATTCTTTCCGCGCTTGTGTTACGCGTAAAGAATCCGCGGCTACGACAAGTAGTTTACTCAACTAACGCCCCCACCAGCCGGTAAATTAGTTCGGGGGTTTGGCGGCCTTTGACTTTCATCGGTTCCAGCGGTTCGGCCGTTACCCAATCCTTTACCTGCTCATAAGTGGCCCGGCTGATGAGGATTTCGTCGGCTTGGGCGTTTTCCTGGATGCGCTTGGAGAGATTGACCGCGTCGCCAATGGCCGAGTAATCTTTGCGCAGGCTGCTGCCCACGTTCCCCGCCACCGCTTCGCCCGTGTGAATGCCAATGCCAAAGTGCAGCCGCCGATCCTCGGACACTTCGGTCAGGTAGCGCAGCATGTTTTTGCGGATCATCAGCGCAGTGCGGATGGCGCGCTCGGCGTGGTTTTCCTGCGGGTTGAGCGGCGTGTTGTAGAGGGCCATCACCGCATCGCCCATAAATTTGTCGGTCAAGCCCTGATATTCGTTGATGGCGTAAACAAATTCGGTGAAATACCCGTTCATGATCTGGATCAGATTTTCCGGGTCCAGGTGTTCGCTGAAGGTGCTGTAGCCGCGCACGTCGGCAAACATCACGCTCATAATGCGGCGCTGCGGCCGCTGCGCCGCGTCGAGGTCACGAATCTGGTCCACCAGGGCGGGCGGCAGGTAGCGGCGCACGCTTTCCAGACGCTTCTTTTCCGTCACGTCGTCCAGCACCATGGCCACCCCTAGCATGTCGTGGTCGTAGTCACGCAATGGCGTGAGGGTGAGGTTGAGCGAGGTCATGCCGGGGCGCTTGTTGACTACCACGTCCACTTCGGTATTGTGTGCCCCGCCGTTGTTCCACACATCGTAGATGAGCGGCTCGACGGGCAGGCCGAGGGTTTGCATGGCGGCGTTGTAGGTTTGGTGCATAACGGCCGTATCTGGGAATCCCAATATCCTTTCCGCTGCCCGGTTGTACAGGGCAATACGCTCGTCTTCATCAATGGTGATGACGCCGCTGGCAATGGAGGCAAACACGTTGTCCATCAAGTCGCGCATCTCGGTGATTTCAATCAGGTTGGCCTGCGTCTGGCGGAACAGCCGGGCATTGTCGATGGCCACCGCCGCCTGGTTGGCAAACGAAGCCAGCAAATCCCGGTCGGTATTGCCAAAAACACCGGCGGCAATACGGTTGTCGGCGTAAATCACGCCGGTAATATCATCTTTGATTTTGAGGGGCACGCACAAAATGGAGCGCAGGTTGTAGCTGATGATGCTTTCCTGGGCGGCAAAGCGGCTGTCTGACTGGGCGTTCATCGTCACGACCGGTTCGCCCGTTTCGGCCACGGTGCGCACAATGCTGCGGCTGATTTCAAACGTGGACGATTTTTCAATTGTTTCCCGGTCTACATTGCGGTAGAGCTGCACTTCCTGCTCGCCCGTTTCTTCATCCTTCAGCAGCAAAATAGCCCGCTCCGCCTTGGTCAGATCGATGATGGAATCCATCACAAAGCCCAATACCTCGTTCAGGTCCAGCGAGGAGTTGATGACCCGGCTGATTTCTTGCAGCGCTTGCAGCTGCTCCTGCTCTTTTTGCTGGTCGCGGAAGCGGCGCTCTAAATCTTCCAGGTTGCGCCGTACGTGGACCAACAGGCGGGCCAGCTCGTCGCTGGATTGGGCGGCCGCCCGCTGGGCAATCTCGGCCCGGGTGGTGATGAGGGTTTGGTGCTGCTGATTGACGGTGCTGCCCAGGTTGTCAATCAAATCGCGAAGCTGACGGATATTGCTCTGTATCTGCGTAATTGATGGTTGTTCGTTCAACGCTGCATCCTCTGGCTGGCCTAAAAGATATCTCAGGAGGCTATGACAGACTGCAACCTCTCGAAGAAAACCGCGTGGGTTGAATTTTGAATTGCAAGGACGGCATTAGGCGGTTTGTAAAAAAGTATAACAGGTTTTATTACAATCTAGCTGACTTTCCTTAAGATTGTGTCCACACAGCGCAAATTTTCTGTAAAAGTTGGGTGAAGGCAAATTGGTAATCTTTCTGTAACCCGTGCTTAAGCAGTTGCGGCTAGACTGAGCGGTAAGCGGTGGTCGGTAATCGGTGATCGGTGATCGGAAACCGTTAACCGTTTACGGATAACCGATTACCGATAACCGGCTCTGGAGGCAAACAATGAACTTAAGACAACTGATGGGAGCAACGACCGTATTCTACCTCCTTCTTTTCATGGCCGCAGCCTGTGCCGCGCCTGCGGCAGAGACGGTGATTGAACAGTCGGCCGTTCCCCCCACGCGAGGTGAACCTGTGGTTGATTTACCCGACCTTGGCGCAGCGCCCGAATTTCAAAACGAGGTTTGGCTCAACAGCGATAGTCCTGTGTCCCTGGCCGATCAGCGGGGCAAGGTGGTGCTGCTGGAGTTCTGGACCTTTGGCTGCATCAACTGCCAGCGTACGATTCCTTTTGTACAAGAGTGGCAGGCGGCCTACGAAGGGGACGATTTCACCGTCATCAGCATCCACTACCCGGAATTTGCTTACGAGCGAGAGGTGGAAAACGTGCAGGATGCTCTGGCGCGTTTCGACATCACCTACCCGGTGGCCATCGACAATGACCGCCTGACCTGGCGCGCCTACAGCCAGCGTTATTGGCCCACCACGTATCTGATCGACAAAAACGGCCGTATCCGCTACCAGCACATCGGCGAATTCACCCGTGGCGCCGACCAGGAAGCCGTGGCCGCCATTGAGGCGCTTATGGCCGAACCCGACCCAGTGGAGTAATTGAGTAATTGAGTAATTGGGTAATTGCACAAAATTACCCAATTACCAAATTATTTCCCCCTGCGGTATAAATCCCGCATGAACCTATTCCGCTCCAAGGCCAGCCCCGACGCTGAGGGCTATTTCACCACCGTTACCGCTGAAACCGTGCAGACCGACCAGATGACGGCCGTTACCATCAACGGCCACAAACTCATCCTCACCAGCTGGGACGGCACGCTGTACGCGTTTCCCGCCGAATGCCCCCACGGTTCCGCCGACTTCAGCAAGGGGTGGATCAGCCGCTACAAGGTCACCTGCCCGGATCACCAATATTGCTGGGACGTGCGCAACGGCCGTATTCTCTGGCCCGAAGACGAAAATTACCGCCTCAAAAAGTATCCCGTCAAAGTGGAAGATGGCATTGTGAAGGTGAAAATTGGTTAGACCTGATTTGCCACAGAGGAGGAAGAGGTTGGAGAGGGGCTTGGTGGGGTTGTGGTTGCTCTTTGGCCTCACGCTGCTGCTGTTGGTGTGGGAATTGGGGCAAACGGCCGTTTCCGTACGCGGTAAAAGTGCGCCCCTTCCCCTGGAAACTGCACTCACCACCGCCCAGCAGCAGGCGCAAACGCTGGCCCTGGCCGACCCCCGCGTGCAGAAGCTCACTAGCGGGCAGCGCACCGAAGTGTTTGGCGTGCGCCGCATGGGGCAGCAATTTACCCAGGCCAGCGCCGCCTGCGCCACGGCCGTTTGTTACCAGGTAGAAATTTACAGCTTTGACGAGAACTTTACGGTAACGGCCGTCGTCGATACCGACGCCGGGCTGGTACGTGATGTGCTGCACCAGCCCAACATGCAGCCGGGCATCAACCGTCGATTAGCTGACCGTGCTCTCGAACTGGCCCTCAACGACCCCGGCGTGATTGACGCCCTGGGCTTCCGGCCCACCCAGGCTGATATGGCCCCCGTGGCCGCCGGGCTGCGCGGTTCCACCTGCGACCAGGGCCACCTGTGCGCCGGGCCGACCTTCCGCGTGGGCAACCGCATCCTGTGGGCCATTGTCGATCTCACCACGGAAAATGTGACGGCGCTGCGCTGGACCAATGTGTCGGATGACGGCCGTTTTGTGCCCTACGAACCAGAAGGCTTTTGTCCGCAGCCGGGCAGCGTGGGGCGCGAGGGCTGGTCATTGAGCTACGAAACCACCGGTACCGACGGCCTGCGCGTCTACAACGTCACCTACCAGGGGCGCACCGTGCTCACCAGCGCCTCGCTGCCCGAATGGCACGTGGATTACAACAATGAGTATCCTTATTCCCAAGGCTTCTTCGACGTGACCGGCTGCGGCGGCAGCGGCGGCGGTTTTCCCATCCCGCCCTTTGGCGAAACGGACGTGCGCGATTTGCTGGACGGCAGCACCGTGGTTGGCTTTGAGGTGGTGCAGGATTTTCGTATGTCGCAGTGGGGGGCGGCGTGTAATTACCGCTACGGGCAGCATTATCAGTTTTATGCCGACGGCCGTTTCCGCATTGTGGTGGGTGCCTACGGCCGTGGCTGTGGTGATGATGTGCAGTGGCAGCAGCCCGTCTACCGGCCCGTGATGCGCATAGACATCGCCATCTACGGCGATGGCGGTGACAGTTTTGCCTTTTGGGATGGCCAACAGTGGGCCTTTGCCGCCACTGAGACTTTCCGCACGCCATATGCCGCGCCCGGTTTTGGCCCGCACCAGCTCACCAGCGCCAACGAAGCGTGGCTGGTGGTCGATGGCGGCGGGCGCGGCTACACCATCGAGCCGGGCCTGGGCCAGTTTGCTGACGGCGGCCTGGGCGACAATGCGTTTGTCTACGTCACCCTGCACAAGCCTGCCGAAGGCGACACCGATCTGCCCATTTTCAGCGGGTCGGGGCCAAGCTACTGCTGTAACGATGATCACCGGCAGGGGCCAGACCTCTTTGTCAACGACGAGCCAATCGGCAGCGCCAATTTGGTGCTGTGGATTGTGCCCCAGTCGGTGACCGACCGGGTGCCTGCGGGCGAAGATGGGGATGGTTTGTACTGCTGGACGGTCAGCGGTGAGCCCAGCCCGGAGACGTACCCTTGTTTTGCCGGGCCGCTGTTTCGGCCGTTTGAGCTGACCGAGAAGACGTATTTGCCGGTGGTGGAACGGCCGTAACCTTCCATAATTGAATCTCACGCAAAGGCGCAAAGGAAATTTCTTATTCCTTTGCGCCTTTGCGTGAACTAAACAATTTGCCTGACGAGTAGCTTATGTCCCCTCTGTTTTCGTGGCTTGATGATTTGCAAATTTGAGAGGATACTAACAAATCATGATAGTTGTTTCACCGTCGCTAATTGTGATCCTCTTGATTCTGCTGGTAATTCACGGTTCCATATTGGCCCTCTTCTTCAAAAAGCCTCAGACCGGTAAAAAGATCATTGAGAAAATTAAGCTCCACGCCCCTTACGCATTTTGGCTAAAAGCTGAAGGTGCCGATAGTATCCTTCTCTTGATAATCTTCTTGCTCTTCCTTATGTTTTCCTGTGCACTTTGCGTCCAGCTCTACGGGTTGGTTCAGAATATGCCGTAATCACCTCACTACTTGGCCATTCCCCATCCCAATTACTCAATTACAAAATTCCCCAATTACTCGTGCCGTAACGCTGCCACCGGGTCCAGGCGGGCGGCGCGGGCGGCGGGGTACAGCCCGGCGGCGATGCCGATGAACGCGGCAAACGCCAGCGAACCCAATGCCAGCCAGGGGGGCACCACCGACAGCTGGCCAATCCCGGTAATCCCCTCGGCGATGAGGAAGCGGTGGCCAATCCAGTCG
>CAUJGI010000774.1 GCA_963169155.1 Chloroflexota bacterium | reverse complement strand
TCCCACATCGGTCAGCCGCAAAACCTCAAATCGACTATCTTTGAAGATGTCATTGCCCGCCTCACCCTCTACGGCCTGGTGTTTAGCGAAGAAACGCTGAGCAGCAGTGGAGGAACCACAACCACCTACAAATTTCAGCACCATCCTGGTGAAACGTTAATCATTCCCCCTTTTGTGCGTCGGCATTTGCCCGAACCAGAACCATTAACCCAAGATCTTCAAGATTGGCAGCCCGGCTACGTCATGCATGGCGATCCGCAGATGATTTTGCGCGATTTATACCTTTACTGGGACACCGTGCGCCGCAGTTCTATTGCCCTCATTCAGAGCGGTTTTGTGGGCAAACGCGGCCTGAAACAGCTAAACGATGCCGTGCTTAATCCAGATCCCACCCTGGACAAAGCGCGCCAGGAAGATCAAGCAGCCCACCTTTATTTGCTGCGCCAAATCTTGCAAGAGTGTCGGCTGGTAACGACCAAAGGCGGCACACTGCAAATACAAACCAAAGCTGGCCAGGCCATTCCCGAACTCTGGCGAAAGTCAGAGGCAGAACAGGTAAAAGCGGTCTTCGACGTGTGGCGCAAGCTGCCCGTGCCGTTCACCTTGAACACCCGGGATGTGTACTACGTCGATCCCAACATGCGCCAGGCGTGCGACACGCTGCTGGCGGTCCTGGCGCAAATGCCCGCATCCAGCTGGATTGAAGCCGGTGATTTGTTGATAAACTTGCAAAACCGCAACGAGAACTTTCTGTTTCCCCAGCGCAGCCGCGTCGAAAGCAGCCATTCTTACTATTACTACGGCAACCCCAAAGAATTAATTCCCAAGATGGACAAGCTGGAGCAAACGTTTGTGGCCCAAATCATGGCCGGGTTTGTTTTTCAGCTGGGCCTGGTGGAGTTGGGCTTTGCCGCGCCGCCGGATAATCCAAACACCTGGCAGGCGTTTCGGCTGACGCCGTTGGGCACGGCCGTTCTACAAAACAAACCGCTCAACATTGCCCCCGCCGCCGGGCAAATCATCATCCAGCCCAACTTCCAAATTTTAGCGATGGGGCCGGTTTCTTTGAGCCTGCTGGCGCAGCTGGATCTGTTTGCCGAGCGGCAAAAGGTAGACCGCCACGCCTTTGAATACCACCTGTCGCGGGAATCAATCTACGCCGCCCAGCAGGTGGGCTACGCTGTAGATCAGGTAGAGGCATTCCTGGACACGGCCACCCATAACGAAGTCCCGCAAAATGTTCGCCGGTCGTTGGCCGAATGGGCCGCCCACCACGAACGTATCGTCTTCCGCAGCGGCGTCACCCTGCTGCAAGCCGCCAACGAAGCGTTGCTGACCACACTGCTGGATGACGCCGCCACCGGCAAGCTGCTGGCGCGCCCCGTCGGCCCGGCGGTGGCCCTGGTCAAAAGCAAACGGCAGCCGCAGCTGGTCAGCGCCCTGCAAGAAACAGGCATTTTCCCCGCGGTTTCTGGGGCCAATCCCGAAGCGGCCGATAAAAGCGTGACGGTGTACGAAGACGGCCGTATCCAGGCCATCCACGCCGTGCCCAGTCTGCATTTGCGCGGACGGCTGGCCCGCTTTACCGAAGAAACCACAGAGGGCTGGCAGCTGACGGAAACGGCCGTGCAGCGCGCCGCCGGCAGTAAAAAGAAAACCCAGCAAATCCTGGATGAACTGGGCAAACTGCACCGCGGACGCCTACCCAAAACAGTTGTAGAACAGGTAAAAGCGTGGGGGGGCTACTACGGTAACGCCAGCGTGGGCACGCTGACGCTGCTGGAGTTCCGCGACCAGGAAGCACTGGCCGAACTGCGGCAGCTGCCTGAACTGCACGATTTTCTGCAGCCGTTCCCGGCCGGAAACCGGGCATTGGCCACGGTGGATAAGAGCAATCTGACGGCCGTTCGCCAAATCCTCACCCGCCTGGGCGTACAGATCACCACTCTCTGAGAAAGAAAAATCTGTGTCATCTGTGAAATGATTCGGCTGCGCTCATCACAAGTCTGGGGATTTTCAGTTGTGCTGCATCTGAATGCCGATCATCACCTGTCCCAGCGCCAGCCCACCGTCGTTGGGCGGCACCAGGTGATGGGTGAGCACCACAAAATCGTGCGCCAGAAGGCGCTGCGCGGCCGTTTGCAACACCGTCACATTCTGGAATACCCCCCCGCTTAAAGCCACCTGGTTCAGGCCGTGTGCCCGCCGCACTTGCAGGCTCAGCTGCACGATGAGATCCGCCACGGCATTGTGGAATTTAGCGGCGATCACGGGCACGGCCACTCCCGCCCGCAGCTCATTGACCACTTCTGCCAAAACCGGCGCGGGATCAATTTCCTCGCCATTCAAACCAAACTGGTACTGCTCCATCACGTCCCGCGCGGCGATCACCTCCAGCTCGATGGCCGCCTGCCCCTCGTAGGTCACCACCTGGCGGATGCCCAGCAGGGCGGCCACGGCATCGAACAGCCGCCCCATGCTGCTGGTCGGCACGCTGTTGATCTGTTTGGCCAGCATCTGCCGCAGCACGCGCTGTTCCTCTGCTGGGCAGGCGGCGACGCAGGGCAGGTCCTCATCCCAGGCCAGCCCGGCAGCGTGCAGATGGGCCAGCGCCAGGCGATACGGCCGTTTCACCGCCACATCCCCGCCCACCAGCGGCACGTACTTCAGGTGCGCCGCCCGGGTAAAGCCCCGGTAGTCGGCCAGCAGCAGCTCGCCGCCCCACACCGCGCCATCGCTGCCATACCCCGTGCCGTCGAAGCTAAAGCCGATGACCGACGTACGGCCGTCCAGCCGATGCTCGGCCATGACGCTGGCAATGTGGGCATGGTGGTGCTGCACGGCCACCACGGGTACGGCCGTTTGTTCCTGCGCCCAGCGGGTAGAGAGGTAGCCGGGATGCAAATCACACACCAGCCGCTCTGGCGCGGCGCGGAAGATGGCCTGGTAATGGGTTACGGCCGTTTCAAACGCCTGTAATGTCTCCCAATTTTCCATATCGCCGATGTGCTGGCTCATGTAGCCGTACTCGCCTTTGGCCAGGCAGAAGGTGGCTTTCAGCTCGCCACCCACCGCCAGCGTGGGCGGCACGGGGAAGGGCAGCTTCACGGGAAACGGCGCATACCCCCGCGACCGGCGGAGCGGAAGAAGGTGGTCGGTAATCGGTAAACGGTGGTCGGTGGTCGGATTACCGTTTACCGATAACGGATTACCGACCACCCGCACGACTGAGTCATCGCAACGGCCGTAAATCTCCCGGTTGTGCATCAGGAAGGCGTCGGCCAGGGTGGCCAGGCGCTGGCGGGCTTCATCGTTGTCTTTGACGATCGGTTCATTGCTGTAGTTGGCGGAGGTCATCACGAGGATGGGCGAGTGGCGAGTGGCGCGTGGCGAGGAGACATCGAGCAGCAGGTAGTGCAGCGGCGTGTAGGGCAGCATGACGCCGATGGTGTTGTTGCCGGGGGCCACCAGCGGCGAGAGAGTGTTGTTTTCTTGTTGGTCAAGGAGGAAAATCGGCCGTTCTTTGCTGGTGAGCAGGGCCTCTTCGGCGGGCGACAGATGGGCAAACTGGCGCACCGTGGCCACATCGCGGGCCATGACGGCAAACGGTTTGTCCACCCGACCCTTGCGCGCGCGCAGCGTGGCCAGCGCGGCATCGCTGGTGGCGTCACACGCCAGGTGAAAACCGCCCAGCCCCTTCACCGCCACAATCTGCCCCGCCGCCAGCAGCCCCTGCGCCGCCACCACCGCCTCATCCCCCGCTACCGCCAACCGTTCACCGTCCACCGTTAACCGATTACCGCCCTCCAGCCACACCTGCGGCCCACACACCGGGCAAGCGTTGGGCTGGGCGTGGAAGCGGCGGTCCAGCGGATTGTCGTACTCCGCCTGGCAGGCGGGGCACATGGTAAATTCGGCCATGGTGGTCAGCGGCCGGTCGTAGGGAATGTCTTTGATGATGGTGAATCGCGGGCCGCAGTTGGTGCAGTTGATGAACGGGTAGCGGTAGCGCCGGTTGTGCGGGTCGAACAGCTCGTTGGTGCAGTCGTCACACAGGCAAATGTCCGGCGAGATGAGCGTATTGGCCGCCGCCTGCGCCTGGCTGTG
>CAUJGI010000773.1 GCA_963169155.1 Chloroflexota bacterium | reverse complement strand
ATCAACCGCACCAACGACGTGTTCACCTCCATTCTGATTGCCCTGGTTATCACCCTGGGCTTTTTCCTGTACCAACCGTTCCGCCGCATGATCAGCAACGTGGTTTTCCGCTATTTACGCGGCGAGGGGGTGAATGCCGGGCTGGTCGTGCGCAACTACAGTCAGGCGATTTCCCGCACGCTGGATGTGCAGCAGCTGTCGATTCTTATCGTGGGCACGCTGAGCGAACTGCTGGAAACCAACCGCGGTGCGTTGATGCTGGTGACCCACCTGGGAGATGGCGGCTTTGAGATTGATCCCATCCCGGCGATGGGCGTAGTGCCCCGGCATCCCGTGCGGTTTGCCCATGACGATTTGTTCATCAACACGCTGATGGCCCAGCACCAGCCGCTGCTGCAATATGAGCTGGACTTCAACCCGGCCTTCAAGGGCTTGCGCGAAGAGGAACGCACCTGGCTGGACGACATGACGATGGAAGTTTACGTGCCGGTGAGCAGTGGCGAAGATATTGTCGGGCTGATTGCGGTGGGGCCGAAGGTTTCGGCCGTACCGTACCAACCCATCGAGCTGGAGCTGATGCAAACCCTGGCCGACCAGACGGTGGTGGCCCTGCAAAACGCCCGCTTGTTCAGCGAACTCAATATCCAAAATGAGCACATTCGCTACCTGAACATTGACCTGGTGGAGCAAAACGAAAAGCTGGAAATCATGGACCGGGTGAAGTCGGACTTCATCACCATTGCCTCGCATGAGCTGCGCACGCCGCTGACGCAGGTGAAAGGGTACGCCGATATTTTGTCGGCGATGAACGAGGAAAATGCCCTGACGCGCGAACACACGCGCGAAATTGTGGGGCACATCAACCGGGCCACGCTACAGCTGGAGCGGCTGATTACGGCCATGCTGGACGCCAGCCAGCTGGATGTGGACGGGATGCAGCTGACGTTCGTGAAAACGCGGCTGGACACAGTACTGCGGCTGGCCGTCGAACCGCTGATCCAGGCAATGCGCGAGCGGCGCATTTTGTACGAAGTGGAAGGGGTAGACAGTTTGCCACCCATCTATGCCGATTTTAAGCGGCTGGTGCAGTCGTTTACCAATTTGTTGGGCAATGCCGTGAAGTACACACCAGACAGCGGCCGTATTCACGTCAAAGCGTCCATTGTGCCTGGCCAAAACGAAGAAAAGTTCCTGGAAATTGTGATTCGTGACACAGGCATTGGCATCGATCCCAAGTTCCACTCGCTGATTTTTGAGAAGTTTTTCCGCATTGGCGACCCGCAGCTGCACTCGACGGGCAGTACCAAGTTTAAAGGGGCCGGGCCGGGATTGGGGCTGCCCATCGCCAAAGGCGTGATTGAAGCGCACGGGGGGCGCATCTGGGTTGAGTCGGAGGCGGAGGATGAGGAGCGGCTGCCGGGCAGCACCTTCAACATCGTCCTGCCCGTCCGGCCGCCGGGTTCCGAAGACGTGATGGATGGGGAAACGGCCGTTCGCCCCGCCTATCTCATCGGTTAACAATAGGTAAATGGAGATTGGAGATTAGCAAAAGTCTCTAATCTCCAATCTCCTCTTTAAGGAGGCACAAGATGCCAACTGAATCCCGCAAAAATGCCTTGATTCTATCCGGGGGTGGTGGCCGTGGCGCATACCACGTCGGCGTTATGCGCTTCCTGGAGGAGCACGAATGGTTCCCCCACATCGTCGCTGGCACCTCCATTGGCGCGGTCAACGGTGCAGCGATTGCCTCCGGGCACAACTCGCGCTCGCTTTGGGCACTGTGGCAGCGTCTGACCACCGACGACGTGCAGAAGCATCACTGGAATTTGCTGGAAGGCAACTACCTGCTAGACACCTCGCCGCTGCGCAGCACGCTGCAAGAGCAAGGGTGGGTGAATTTTGCGCGGATCAATTCGGCGGAAGCGGCCGTTCACCTGCGAGTCACCGCCACGGAAATCAACAGCGGCCAGCTGCACGTCTTTGGCAACAGCGACGACATCTACCCCAGCCGCATGCGCCGCGAAAAGATCGAGCTGAACCACATCATCGCCAGCTGCTCCATCCCCATTGTTTACCCTGCCACCCAGCTCAACAACACGCTGTACTGGGACGGGGCCACCGTAGCCAACACGCCGCTCGGGCCAGCCATCGACGCCGGAGCGGAAGAAATCGTGGTGGTTATCATGACGCCATGGGAGAGTGACGAGGGGGGCGCCGAGCTGCCCACGCCGAAGAATATCCTCAGCGCCGCCAGCACGATGCTGGAGTGGGCGCTGCTGGCCTCGTTCCAGTCTGACCTGAAAATGTTCCGCCGCATCAACGAGCTGGTGCGCTTGCAGGTGGAAAACGCGCGGCTGCAGGCCACCAACCGGCTGTTGGTAAGCCAGCTGCGCGGTGAAAAGGTCAATCTGGAAGATCTGGACGGCAATGGCATCCCCGACATCCTGGAAGACAAGTTCCACGCCCTGCCGGAACCGATCATCGTTGCGCCGCAGAAGGCCATTCCGGTGGACCGCATCATTCGCTACACGCGCGACGGGCATGAGGAGCTGTTCCAGCTGGGCTACGAAGATGCCCGGCGGGCCTGGAAAGCGGCCGGCAAAGCAGTAGAAGGGGAATCGTAGTTCGGTCCATATTAAAGAACATCCACAGATTTCGCAGATTACACAGATTATTCCCTCCCCTAATCTGCGAAATCTGTGTAATTTGTGGATTATTTCCTGAGGAGGGTGTGATGTTAAGTGACGATCCAAAACGGGCTTTGGTGCTGTCTGGCGGGGGCGGGCGCGGCGCTTACCATGTGGGGGTGCTGCGCTTTTTGGAGGAGCACGAATGGGTTCCCGATGTCGTAGTGGGCACTTCCATTGGCGCGGTTAATGGCGCGGCGTTAGCTTCTGGCCATACGGCCAACTCTTTATGGGCCTTATGGCGCAGATTGCGGACCAAGGATGTGCAAAAGCCAAACTGGAATCCATTCTCATCGGTGTCCTTGCTGGATAGATCCCCCCTGCGCGACACGCTGCTTAACGAAGGCTGGCTTGATTTTTAACGTATCATTGATCCTT
>CAUJGI010000772.1 GCA_963169155.1 Chloroflexota bacterium | reverse complement strand
CATGGCATACAGCGGCGAGTTGGCCGATTCCGGCGGGATTTCATAGGCCAGCAGTTCCAGGCTGGAGATGACATTACCCAGCGGACTTTGCAGGTCGTGGAACAGCATGGCGGTGAGGTCTTCCCGCATTTTTTCCAGTTCAACCTGCTCGGTGATGTCATGGTGTATCCACTGTAAAAGCTGATCATCCCCGTAACTGGTGCGTTTGGTATACACTTCCATCGGAATGGGCGGCGCATTTTTGGCGCGGACTTCACTTTGGAACATAAGGACTTTATCAGAGCGGATTTTTTTGGCTTTGGGGAGTACGGCCGTATCCGGATGTAAATCCTGAATGGCCATGCTCAGCAGTTCCTGCCGCGCGTACCCCAGCAAATCTGAGGCCCGGCGATTGGCTTCCACAATACGGCCGCGCATATCGGTCAAAATAATCGGGTCCACCGTATCCTGAAACAGGCTGATGTAGCGTGATTCGGCGGCAACGGTGCGCGCATACTGCTGGGCATTGGCAATGGCCGTACTGGCAATATTGGCCAGATTGACCAGCACATCCAAATCTTCTTCGGTAAACGTGCCATCAACCGGATTAATCGCCTGAATTGTACCCAGCACGTTGCCTTTAAAAATCATGGGCGCGCAAATCATCCCCAGGGTTTCGTGGCCGGTGCGCTCGTCGCCCAGCTGTAAAAAGCGCGGGTCCAGACTCGTATCGGCCACCAGCGCTGGTTCCGAATGCTCCATCACCCAGCCAGACAGGCCATGATTGGCTGGCAAACGCAGCCCCACAATTTCCTCGGAGCCTGCGCCTTCAGCCACCTGGTAAACCAGTTCGTTGGTTTGTTTATCAACCAGAGCAATGGAAATCGCTTCGGCGTTGAGGAAATCATTCATCTGCGCCAGCAGCGACTGCATAATTTCGTTAATATCCAGCGAGGAGTTGATGACCCGACTGGCGTCATTCAATAGGGCAGAGACTTTTAGCTGGCGTTGGGACGCTTCATAGAGGCGGGCATTTTCAATGCTGCTGGCCGCCTGGTTGGAGATAGCTGTCAGCAGGCTGAGGTCTCGGTCGTCGAACTGGTTGGTCCCCACCTTGTGGATGGTGATGGCGCCAATGACGCGGTTGCGTACCGAAAACGGCGTGCAAATGACCGACCAGGCATGGTTGCTAGTGGTATGCCCGGGACGGGGCAGCCAACGCTGATCGTTTTGCGTATCCCTAATGACACACGGGGCATGGTTGCGGATTACCCAGCCAGCTACCCCACTGTTCATAATGGTTTCTAAGAATTCCTCAGAGTGGATTTTCTGATTGTTGTCCCCCGTTAGCCAGGCGTATTCCACCTTTAAAGCTTCGTTAACAACAATAATGCTGCCATCCTGGGCTTCAAGCTGCTGCACAGAAAGGTTAAGCACCCGAGGCAGTATGAGGTTGATGTTGAGGCCATCAGCTTCTACCTGTTTGAGCATGTCGTTGACAACGTACAGCGTGTGAAGCCGGTCGCTGTCTCTCAGTTCAGGCGAGAAGTCTGCATCTTGAATAGAGTGTTCCATTTGAAACATAATACCACGTTACGCAATGTGTTAACTAAAGCCAGTTTTACATTTAAATCGTAACAGGGTTTATCCTTGCTTGTAAAGGAGAAAAACGAACTACTATTTGTAAACTTTTTTATAGAAATAAGCCAACTGTAAGCCTTGGTTTTGTTGTTTATTCAAGGAAATGGCGGGTATGTGGCCAATCTGATAGGAAAGCTTTGTGCCAGTTCTACACGTGGTGGTCACTTTCTAGCTGCGTCACCTCTGGTAAAAGTGTAAGATCACACGTTTGCAAGTATACATTATACAAGCTGCAGGCTGGGAATAACGTCAATATTCAGGTTATCATGACGGCCGTTTACAAAATGCCAGTGTGCTGCTGCGCCAATCATAGCGGCATTGTCGGTACAGAGAATAGGAGTTGGGTACCGGACCGGTACCTTGAGCCGCTCGGTCATGGTGCGTCGCAGCTCGCGGTTGGCTGAGACGCCGCCCGCCAGGTGAACGGCCGTTACCCCATAAGCCATGGCCGCTCGTTCTGTTTTTGTGACCAGAGCCTCAACAACGGCCGTTTGAAAACTGGCCGCCAAATCTTCCACCGGCAGCCGGGTTTTATCGAAATGCTTGATTTGCCGGGCAACGGCCGTTTTTAAGCCGCTAAAGCTAAAATTGAAGCCATCTTCCATCACGGCCCGGGGGAATTTGTAGGCGGTTGGGTTGCCCGCCGCCGCCAGCTTGTCGATGGCTGGCCCGCCAGGGAAAGGCAGCCCCAAGACGCGCCCCACTTTGTCAAACGCTTCCCCGGCGGCATCGTCCAACGTGCCGCCCAGGTGCTGGTAACGGCCGTGATCCACCATCAGGTACAGCTCCGTATGACCGCCGCTGACCACCAGCGTAAGCAGCGGGAACTCAATTTCATCCACCTGGTCGGTGAGCCAGAGGGAATAAATGTGCCCTTCGATGTGGTTGATGCCCAGCAGCGGCTTGTGGCGTGCCAGGGCCAATCCCTTGGCCATGTTCACCCCTACCAGCAGCGAGCCAACCAGTCCCGGTCCGCGGGTCACAGCGATGCAGTCAATATCGTCCAGTCCCAGGTGGGCTTTTTCCAGCGCCTGCTCTACCACGGCGTAAATCACTTCGACGTGCTGGCGGGAGGCTACTTCGGGGAAAACGCCGCCATATTGCGCGTGCAGATCAACCTGGCTGGCGATGATGTTGCTGAGAATGGTACGGCCGTTTTCCACCACCGCCGCCGCCGTTTCATCACACGACGTTTCAATGGCTAAAATACGGCTGCTTAACCTGGTTGCGTTCATAAATTTTCCAGTCTGTGTTTATTCCGCCGCACAGTTTACCAGCGATTGCAGTAAAATTTCAACCTGTTCGGGCAAAATGGTGCGCGGATCGATGAGGAAACGGCCGTCTTGAATGCGGCCAATCACCGGAACTTTTTGCTGGCGCAGGCGCGTGGCCAGGTGTTCCAGGTTGGTGTGCTGGATGGCCACCAGGCGGCTTGGCAGGCTGGTGCCGGGCAAACTACCGCCGCCGACAGTAGAACGGCCGTCCACCACCTCGGCCCGAATCCCCCTTTCTTGCAGCCGCGCCGCCCAGGTGTCCGCCTCTTCGCCAATTTCTTCGCTGGGGCGGGCAATCATGCGCCAGATGGGAATCTCCGTCAGGGCGTTTTCTGTGAGGTAGTGGGTGAGGGTGGCGGCTAATCCGGCCAGGCACAGCTTGTCGGCGCGCACGGCGCGGGCCAGCGGATGTTGTTTGAGTTGGGCAATGATCGCCTGCCGCCCAACCAACAGCCCCGCCTGTGGCCCCCCCAGCAGCTTGTCGCCGCTGAAGGCTACCAGATCCGCGCCTGCCGCCAGGCCATCGAGCACGGTGGGTTCCGGCTCCAGGCCGTAAGGTGAACTGTCCAGCAGCGCGCCGCTGCCCTGGTCATACAGCAGCAGCAGGTTGTGTTGGTGGGCCAATTCGGCCAGTTCGGCCAGCGTCGGTTCGCTGGTAAAGCCGATGATTTTGTAGTTGGAGTGATGGGCTACGAGGAGAGCGGCCGTATTTTCCGTAATCGCCTTGGCGTAGTCGCGCAGGTGGGTGCGGTTGGTCGTGCCCACCTCTACCAGTTTTGCGCCCGATTGGGCCATCACGTCTGGAATGCGGAAGCCGCCGCCAATTTCTACCAGCTGCCCCCGACTGATAACCACTTCTTTGCCCTGGCACAGCGCGGTGAGCATGAGTAAAACGGCCGCTGCATTGTTGTTCACCACCAGCCCGGCTTCGGCATCGGTGAGGCGGGTGAGCAGCTGCTCGGCGTGTACGGTGCGCGAGCCGCGCTGGCCAGCGGCCAGGTCGTATTCCAGGGTGCTGTACCCTTTGGCCGCCGCGTCGATGGCCTGCCGCGCCGCATCACTAAGCGGGGCGCGGCCCAGGTTGGTGTGTACAATCACCCCCGTGCCGTTGATTACTGGCTGCAGGGTGGGGGCCAGGAACTGCTCCAGCCAGAGGCGGGCCTCATCAACCAAAACGGCGTTCATGGGGGCGTAGCGCGCCTCGCCGCTGAGGATGGCGCTGCGGGCGGCATCCAGGCTGTGGCGCAGGCTTTCGACGGTGAGGGAA
>CAUJGI010000771.1 GCA_963169155.1 Chloroflexota bacterium | reverse complement strand
GCGGGCCTGCCAGAGATCAGCTACCAAGGCCATCGGCGCTGCTAAATTGGCGGGCCCAGCTAGAGGATTGAATATCAGGGTCGCTTGCGCCGGTTTCTTCACACTTCAGCCAGTAGTAGGATAATTTTTCCGCCAAAACGTTGGGCGGCGTATCGGTTGTATCTAAAATGAGATGCTCACCCACCACGGGTTCCTGAGCTTCTACCATCCATTTATACACAGACCAATCCGCATCTGACAAGTCGGTTTCGCGCCGCTGCCCGCTGTTGCGCTTAAACAGGCGTTCGCGTATGGTATCTTGAGCCGCCTGAACGTAACAAACGGCCACCGGGGCACCCGCCCGCTTGGCAATTTTCATCATGTGCTCACGACGGGCTGCCAGGTAATTGGAGGCATCAAAAATAACGCGTTGGCCATCGCGCAGCCGGGATTCGATGATGGAGTAACATACTTCGTACACCAGCATCATTTCGGCGGCCGTGTAGGTGGGCTGGTTGCGCAAATGCAGGCGAATGCCGTCAGTGCTAACCACCACAAAGGACATAAACTGCTGCAACCCTTCCACGACCGAGGATTTGCCCGTGCCCGGCAGACCAACCATCATAAGCAGGCTGCCGCCGTCGCGCACAAAGGGTGACTGTGGCAGTAAATCATCAATATCGCTGACAATACTATGTAAATACATTCGGATACGTTTACAACGCTTTTCTTTGTTACGCCAATAATAGAACTATCGTGCCGTGCCAATATTCTATTCCATATTGGACGTCTACGGTTAAGATTCTAATTACATTTTCTCTCTGGCGTCAAGCGGCCCAGCTGACCCGCCGTACTGGTCGAGCTGTTCGGCAATTTGGGCCACCAGTTGGTCCAGGTTGTTTTGGTGTTGGGCCAATTGAGCGGGGGTGAGATCGATACGGCCGTTTCGGCACCATACCACCAGCGGCAGCACATACTCGCCGCCCGCTTCCCGCACTTGATAGTTACGCTCCGCCTGAATGCCGCGCTCTTTCAGCGTGGCGTACAAACGGTCCACATAAGGCTCGCCATCCACAAACAGATCGTTGATCTCACTGGCATCCTTAAACCGATCCCAGGTGGTGTGGATAAACGTCACCCGCCGCCAACGCAAGCTCACGATGGGCTGGGCCAGCTTTTGCAGTGGTCCCAGCTGCACCTTGTAGTACATCTCCTGCGCTCGGGGATGGTCGGGCTGGTCGGGGAAAAGCGCCAGGCGGGTAGTGAGTTCGTGGCCTAGCTGCGGCGCGTAATAGTGGATGGCCCACTTTTCCGGTCCAAAGCGACGGCCGAAATAGAAGGCAAAGTATTCCGCATGCAACCCTTTCGGTGCCTGGTTTTGGGGAATCCGGTACCAGCTCTTCGTCTGGAGAATCTCAAAATCGGCTGGCTGTGGCACATAAACAACTAAAACACGATCTTCGGGATACATGGCACAATCTCCACGCGGTGATATGACACTAAGTTTAGTTCAGAGCTGTGGAACTTCCAAGACCGACATGCGTGATGTTATTCCTCCGGGTGAATATTGCCTGATAAACGGCCGTTTCCAATGGAGCCACCTGCCGGTTCCGGGTATAATACGCTGATTTTGTAGACCAAAGTTCAGCACAAAAAAGCAAGACCATGCCTGAGTTACCCGAAGTTGAAACCGTTGTTCGCGCCCTCCGCCAGCCGCTTGTTGGCCGAACCTTTACCGGCGTCCGCAATGATTGGCCGCGCCATATCGGCACGCCCAGCGTGGACGAGCTGAAAGTGCGGCTGCCGGGCTGCCAGGTGACATCCATTCACCGCCGCGCCAAGTACCTGGTCTTCACGCTGACCCAGGGCGAAACGCTCATCGCCCACCTGAAAATGTCTGGTCACCTGGCCGTGGTCAATGCCGATCTGCCCCGCGACAAGCACGTGCACACCGTTTTTGAACTGGACAACGGCCAGGAGCTGCGCTTTCGCGATCCGCGCAAGTTTGGCCGGGTTTATCTGGTCCACAACCCAGACCAGATTTTAGGCAAACTGGGGCCGGAGCCATTGGAAGATTCTTTCACACCGGAGGTTTTAGGGCAGCGGCTGAACGGCCGTACCCGCGCTCTCAAACCCCTGCTGCTGGATCAGACATTAATCGCCGGGGTGGGCAATATTTATGCCGATGAAGCGCTGTTTTATGCGAAGCTGCGCCCGACCCGACCCGCCAACACGTTGAGCCAAAATGACATTCGCACCCTCCATGCTGCCATTCAAAAGGTGCTGAACCTGGGGATTGAGCGCGAAGGCGCCAGCATCGACATTTACGTTAAGCCCGATGGCAGCAAGGGGGATATGCAAAACGCTGTGGCCGTGTTTCGGCGCACAGGCAGCCCATGTTATGAATGCGGCCGTCCCGTGGAACGAATTGTGCTAGGTGGCCGCAGCACGCATTTTTGCCCACACTGCCAAAAATAAGACGATACCTTTCTGAGCAAGAGGAAACCATGCAAAACGAAATTGAAATCATGCAGATTTTGCGCGTGCCGCCAATGGGTAAATTAGTAGTAAGTTTCAACAATCAGCGGTACGAATCTATCAACCAGGTACCAGACGCAAAAGTGCGGCAGCTGATGCAGGCCGCCATTGGCGAACTTATCACCTTTGCCGGCAGCTACCAGAAATTGGTTGATGCTGGCGTAGCACCTCCGTTAAACACGCCGCAAGCTGCGCCTACCCCACCGCCACCGCCACCGCCACCGCCTGCTGAGGAAAGTGAAGAAGCAACCAGTTTTGTCAGCCGCATGGAGCAGGCACGGGACGAGATTAAATCGGCCAAAGCCAAACCAACCATATCGCTGCTGGCCAACTTGCGGCCAAGACCGGCCAGAAACGAGGCAAGCGCCAACAAAATGCTCAGCCTGATAGAGCAGGTGGATGCTATTTTGCAGCGCCACCTCCAGAGTGAGCCTGATCTGGCCGAACGCAAAATTCATCTCATTCAAGATACTGGCGGGGGATTGCTCATTGAGGTGGATGGCAAGCAGTACCAACGGCCGCGTGACATCGACGATGCGCGGATTCAGGAAATGATCAAGCGGGCGCTCAAAGAGTGGGAGGCGACGTAGCGGCTTAAATGGCGCTAAAACTGGCCTGGGAACGGCCGTCTACCGGCAGCATCGCCGGAAGAAGCCCATCAAATTTGTTCAACAGTTCCTGACGGTCGTCAGGCAGCAAGAAGGCAGAGTTGGCGGCGTTCATGATTGTTTGCCGCAAGGCAGGGTAGCCAATTTTTAACTGATGCAGGGCAATATCATACTCGTTCGTCAGAGTGCAGTTGCTAATGCTGGGATCATCCGTATTGATGGTGGCCAGCAGACCCACATCTAGCATATCTACCAGGGGGTGGTGATCCATCTCATGCACCACACCGGTTTGCAGGTTGCTGGTCAGACACACTTCAAAGGCGGTTTGCCGCTCCCGAACCAGCTGCAAGATTTCGGAGTTTTCCAGGGTACGCACCCCGTGACCAATGCGGTTGGCAAAGAGGTCCAGAATGGCTTCGCGTACACCAAAAGCGCTGGCCCATTCACCGGCGTGGACGGTAATGCCCAGACCCACTTCCTTGGCTTCTTTGAAGAGGGGGGTAAACGGCCGTGACGGGAACTTCACTTCATCTCCCGCCAGATCCAGGCCCACAATGCCTTTGCCAGACCGTTCAAACGCAATTTCGGCCACCTGCCGCGCCTGCGGCAGCGGATCATGACGCACCAGCGTCACAATAAGCCCAACCTGAATGTCAAAATCAGCCTCGGCCCTTCTGACGGATTCGATAACCCAGTCGGTGGTATCGGACATCGCAAAGCCGCGCACACGGGAGAGAGCCTGCGGGCTAAAGCGTAGTTCCAGGTATTTGACATTATCGACGGCAGCGTCGGCAATGGCTTCATAGACAAGACGTTGAATCATTTCTGGGGAGCGATAGAAGTGACGCAGCACTTCAAACTTGCGCAGGAAAGCTTCGTGTGTGGGCGGATCGTTGGTCACTTGAACAAACGGCCGTAACGCTTCCAAGTCACGTGTCGGCACGTTAAGATTGTACTTTCGGGCAATGTCCAGCAGCGTTTCCAGCCGAAGCGACCCTTCCAAATGGCGGTGCAGATCAATCTTGGGCAGCGATTTTAAATCAGCTACGGTTTGTTCTCGTTTTTCTCTCAAAACACTACTCTCAATTTTTGGCAAAGTTTGAATCTTGTGCACTTCCACACCGCGCGGTTGAGCATACGAAACAGCGCTGGAGCAAACAGTTTGCCTATTATTACAATTTTGGCACGGTTTCGACAATATCCTGTTTTACACTTGGCAGGGTAAAGAAGAAGGAACTCCCCTTATTTAGCTCACTTTCCACCCAAATCTTCCCTTCATGCGCGTCGATAATGCGCTTAACAATGGCCAGGCCGATGCCCGTACCGCCAAACCGTCGCCGCGATGACCCATCGATTTGATAGAACCGCTCAAAAATGCGCTGATGCTTCTCGGCCGGCATGCCAATGCCTTCATCCACCACAGACACCAACACATCTTTTTCCTGCTCGACCATCGACAGACGAATGACGCCACCATCGGGGCTGAATTTGAACGCATTGCCGATGAGATTGTCTATCACCTGGTTCATCCGCCCCTTGTCGATACGCACGCGCCCCTTTTGCCCGGGCGGAATAGAGCAAACGATGGAAAGACCTTTTTTGTCGGCCACGAGACGATGATTGATAACGGCCGTCTGCAACAAATTTGCCATCGACATCTCTTCCAACTGCAAATTGCCCGAATCAATGCGCTGTAGAGTAATAATGTCCTCAATAATACGGGTAATTTCATCCGTCTTGTCGGAGACAATCTGCAAATATTCCTGCTGTTCCGAAGTCAACAACCCTTTGTCGCCGTCCATCAACAAATCGACATAGCCTTTGACAAAGGTCAACGGCGTGCGCAGCTCATGCGACACATTTTGCACCAGCTCATCTTTCAGCCGGTCACTCTCTTTTAGCTCGTCATACGCTTCGGCCAGCTCGGCGGCGCGCTCTTCCAGCTCCTCAAATAGGCGGGCATTGGCAATAGCCACACTGACCTGCGCAGCGGCAATGGTCATCAGCTGCGTGTCCGAATCGGTGAAGGCAAACGGCCGATCACTGTCAATGGTCAACGTACCCACCGGCTGGTCGCGCACGATGAGCGGCACCACCAGCAAGCTGCGCACCCGCTCGTCAAAAAAGAGGAAGTCGGGGTCAGAATAGGAATCCCGGATGTACACCAATTCCGCATTTTGCACCACCACGCCCGAGATACTTTCGCTCAGGTGCATCTTGGCGCTCATGAATTCCGGATTGATACCTACGGCCGCTTTTACCACCAACCCTTCGCCATCGTCGGTCAGCATGGTAATGGTACTGGCACGTGCGTTCAGCAGTCCCTGCAGAATTTGCACCGTCGTTTGCAGCACCGATTGCAGCTTCAGGTTGCCCGTTACCTGCTTGGCCATATCCACCAGGGCAGACATGTCGCGCAAGCGCCGCTGGGACTCGGCAAAGGAGCTGGCATTGCGAATGGCAACGGCCGCTTGCTCCGCCAGCAAATTCAGCAGCAGCAGCTCATCTTCCGTAAACGTATGCGGATACAAATAGGTGGCGGTAAACGCGCCAATAATCTTCTCACCATATTTCAGCGGGAACCCGGCAATCGCATAAATTCCCCAGCTGCTGGCTGTTTCACTCTGGTAAAACGGATGGCTGGGCGCATCGTTGATGACGATGGGACGCCCTTCCAGCACCACGGTAGCGGTGAGGCCTGTGCCTGCGGGACGAAGCTTGGGCACAGCGGCCGTGCGACGGCCGTCGCGCCATAGCGCCGATCCTTT
>CAUJGI010000770.1 GCA_963169155.1 Chloroflexota bacterium | reverse complement strand
TGATTCTGGCAAAGTCAACCCATACAATGGCCATGATGGAATTGCTCATAATGCGCTCCGTTGAGATTTAGCCGCGTATTCTTACCGCGGGGTTTTGCGCTTAAA
Source organism: Chloroflexota bacterium (assembly GCA_963169155.1). Taxonomy (GTDB): domain Bacteria; phylum Chloroflexota; class Anaerolineae; order Promineifilales; family Promineifilaceae; genus Leptofilum. The sequence continues at coordinate 3,988 of CAUJGI010000770.1, read as the reverse complement.
GAATCCGCGGCTACGATTGATTAGACTGCGTTTTTCACCAGCTCAACAAAGCTGGCCTTCAGGCTGGCACCCCCAACCAGCGCACCGTCGATGTCTGGTTGGGCCATGTACTCGGCAATATTCTTTTCATTGGCGCTGCCGCCGTACTGGATGCGCACTTTTTGCGCTGTCTCCTCGCCAAAGATCTCGGCGATGGGGCCGCGCACGCTGAGGCCGATGATGCTGCCCGCTTCGGCGGCGCTGGCCGATTTGCCGGTGCCAATTGCCCAAATCGGCTCGTAGGCGATGACGAGGCTGGCGACCTGGTCAGCGGTTAAGCCAGCCAGCGCGGCGCGCACCTGGCCGCTGACAAACGCCTGGGTTTCACCCGCTTCGTTCTGCGCCAGGGTTTCACCGACGCAAATAATGGGGATGAGGCCGTGGGCCAGGGCGGCTTTGGCTTTTTTGTTCACACCCTCGTCGGTTTCATTAAAAAATTCACGCCGCTCGGAGTGGCCGATGATGACGTATTGGCAGTAGGGGGTAAGCATGTTGGCGGCGCATTCGCCGGTGTAGGCACCGTTTTCGGCAAAGTGCATGTTTTGTGCGCCCACGCCGATGTCGGTGGCCTGCAGGGCGTCGCGCACGGCGGGCAAGGCGATGAAGGGTGGGCAGACAACTTTGTCTACCCCTTTGATCTGGCCCAGGCCATTACGAATTTCACGCACAAAGGCAACGGCTTCTTCGGCCGTTTTATTCATTTTCCAGTTGCCAGCAATAATTGGGGTACGCATGATGCTCCTTTCAGAAGTTTTACGCAGAGGGGCAGAGGTGCAGAGCGGAAAAACTGATTTATCTGCCAACTCTGATTTTGAATTGGTAAGAATGACGGCCGTAATTTTACGATGTTTTCTTCAATTCGGGTAGCCAGGTAGGCGGCTTGGAACGCTGCCGCAAAATGCGGTTGATCGCTTCAGACGGTATCGGGCCACAGGGGCTGGAGCCGAGCAAAGTCAGCCCGCTTAATTTGCTATAATTATGCGCTATGCACATTCACTTGTTTGGTTCATGCCAGATTATGTGGCAGGGGCAGCCCTTTACCCTGCCTCGCCGTCAGCTGCGCGCCCTGCTTTACCGGCTGGCGGCGCAGCTGGAGCCGGTGCCCCGTTCGCACCTGGCCTTCCTCTTCTGGCCCGATGAACCCGACGCCACCGCCCGCCGCTACCTCACCCGCTTGCTGTCCAGCCTGCGCGCCGCGCTGCCCGAGCCCCACATGCTTCTGCTCAGTGAAGAAACGGCCGCTCTCAACCCCACCCTCATCACTGCCGACAGCGCCGCCTTTGCCCAGGACCGCGTTACGGACGAGACGGCCGTTCTGGCCCACACCATCACCCTCTACCGGGGAGCGTTTATGGACGGCTTTGCCCTGCCCGGCGCGCTAGAATACGAGGCGTGGCAGCTGCAAACCGCCCATGAATTGGCCGCCCACTTCCTGACCTTGCTCGCCACCCTGGTTGCCCGCCACACGGCCGCGGCCGATTATCCCAGCGCCATCGCCACCGCCCGCCAATACCTGGATGCCGACAACCTGGACGAAACGATGCACCGCCGCCTGATTGCCCTGTTCACGGCCGTTGGCGATCGCGCCGCCGCGCTGCGCCAGTATGAACAATGCGCCCTCATTTTGGAGCGTGAACTGGGCGTCAGCCCGCTGCCGCAAACCCGCGCCGCCCTCCAGCCACAGCCCGCCGCCGTCCCCGCGCCCACCCTGCCGCTGCTGCCCTCCCTGGCGCTGCCGCTGCTGGGGCGGAATGACGCCCTGGCCCAGCTGGCCGCCGCTTACCAACAGATGGCCCACGGCCGTTCCCCTGGCGGCGGCCTCATTCTCATCACGGGCGAGTCGGGCATTGGCAAATCTCGCCTGCTGCGCGAATTTGTGGCGGCCCAACCCGGCCTGGTGCTGGGGGGCAGCAGCTACCCAGGCAGCCAATCCCTGCCTTACCACCCGCTCGTCGAGGCGCTGCGCGCCACGCTGCCCCGGACTGATTTGTGGACGGCCGTTCCCCTCCCCTGGCTGAGCGAACTGCTGCCCCTGCTGCCCGACCTGCGCACCCGCTTCCCCACGCTGGCCGAGCCGCTGGCCCCGTCGCTGGAGCAGGCACAAACGCGGCTGTTTGCCGCCCTGGGGCAAACCGTTCACACCTTTGCCACCCTCACTCCGGTGACCCTCTGCCTGGATGATTTACCCTGGGCCGATGAGTCCACGCTTGCCTGGCTGCATTTTGTCGCCGGGCAGTGGGCACAGCTCCCCCTGGTCATCCTGGCTACCGCACCGTCTGCCGACGCCCACCCGGTGGCCCGGCTGCGGCAGGCGTTTGCCCGCCAGGGTCGCCTGGCCGTCGTGCCGCTGCCTGGCTTAACCGCTGCTGCCACCGAGCAATTCCTGACTCAGCTGTCGCCCACCCTCGCCCCGTCCCTGGTTGCCCAAACGGCCGTCCGCATTCACGCCGCCACCGCCGGAAACCCATTTTTCATCCTGGAGATTTTGCGCGACCTGCAAGAAACTGCTCAACTGGCCGCGCCCCCGGTCGATTTGCCGCTGCCCGCGTCGGTGCGGGAAGCCATTCAGGCGCGTGTGCGGCACCTCAGCCCGATGGCGCAGCAGCTGCTGGAAGCGGCGGCGATTCTCACCCCCCAGCTGGACGAAACGCTGCTGCGCCACACCGCTGGCCGCACCGAGGCAGAAACGGCCGATGCCCTGGATGAACTGCTGGCCCACCACCTGTTGCAAATCGACAAAGCCCACGCGCCAACACCCGCTCTGGCCTTCCCGCATCGTTTGCTGCCGACGGCCGTTCTCGCCACCCTCACCCCCTGGCGGCAAAAGCTGCTGCACCGGCGCGCCGGGGAGGCGCTGGCCCAGCTGCAACCCACCAACGCCGCCGCCCTGGCCCATCATTTTGCTGCCGCCGGGGAGTGGCAAACGGCCGTTACCCACACCCAACGCGCCGCCGCCCAGGCAGTAGCCCTGTAGGCCTCCGTAGTGGCCCTCAGCCTGCTCAACCAGGCGTTTGCGCTGCTGCCCCACCTGCCGCAGCCCGACGAAACCCGCCGCTTGCTGCTGCGCCAACGGCTGAAATTGCACCGCACCCTGGTTCAGATTCCCGCCTGGCAGGCCGACGCCGCCGACCTGCTGCACCTGGCCAACGTGGCCAACGACATTTCGGCCCGATTAGAAGCGCTGGAGTCGCAAATCAGCCTCTACGTGCTGCAATCCGATTTTGCCCAGGTGGAAGCGACGGCCGTTCACGCCCTGGCGTTGGCCGAACAAACGGGCGACCATCTGGCCGAAGCCCGACTGCGCCAGACCCTCGGCTGGCACCTGGCCGATGCCCTGGGGCGTTCGCGGGAAGGGTTGGCCCAGCTGCAAATGGCCTGCAAGCTGGCCCAAGAAGTGGGGGCGACGGCCGTTCTTTACCAATCCCTCTGCCACCTGGCTTTTGCCCAGCGCAGCGAAGGGCAGTGCGCCGCCGCCCGCGCCAGCGCGGCAGCGGCGCTGGCCCTGACCTCCTACCGGCCAGACAGCCCGCCGCACCCCGCCTTTGCCGATGCCCTGCGCGAACTGGGCGAGGCCAACGCCTACCTGGGCAACTGGCAGGTGGCGCGGGAGCAGCTGCGGCCGCTGCGCGACCTCTACCAGACCCTGGCCGATCCGTGGGCCTACGGCGCGGTGCTGTACAACTATGGCCTCTACAGCAGCAACATGGGCCAGCACGAAGAAGCAATTGCCTCGCTGCGTGAACTGGTAGCCCTCAGCGAAGCAGTGGGGCTGCCCGCCGACTCGGACTACGGCATCTGGCACCGGGTGGGGCTGGGGCGGGTGTTGCTGGCTGCCGGTAAGCTGGACGAAGCGGGCGCATTGTTGCGCAGCCTCAACACAGACCGGCTGGGGTTGGGACGGCCGTATCTGGCCTGGGCGCGTACCGTAGCCGAATATCATCTGCTGCGG
>CAUJGI010000769.1 GCA_963169155.1 Chloroflexota bacterium | reverse complement strand
GATCTTCCAGGACCCGTACGTCTCCCTCAATCCGCGCATGACGGTGGGGGAAATCATCGAGGAGCCGCTGCGGGTGCATAACGTGGGCGTTGGCCCGGCCACGCGCCGCCAGCGGGTGCAGGAGCTGCTGGCGCGGGTGGGCTTAAATCCGCACTACATACACCGCTACCCACACGAATTTTCTGGCGGGCAGCGGCAGCGCATTGGTATTGCCCGCGCCCTGGCCACCAATCCTGGCTTCATCGTGGCCGATGAGCCAATTTCGGCGCTGGACGTGTCGATCCAGGCGCAGGTGATCAATTTGCTGGATGATTTAAAGCAAGAGCTGGGGCTGACCTATCTCTTCATTGCCCACGACCTGGCGGTGGTGCGCTACCTGAGCGACCGGGTGGCGGTGATGTACCTGGGGCGCATCGTGGAGTTGGGCGAGCGAGATGACGTGTTTGAACGGCCGTTGCACCCCTATACCCAGGGTCTGCTTTCCGCCATTCCCATCCCGGATCCGATTAAGGAAGCCAAACGAGAGCGCATTATTTTGCAGGGGGATGTGCCCAACCCGGCGCGGCCGCCAACAGGCTGCCGCTTCCATCCGCGCTGCCCGTTTGCTACAGCGATTTGCCACACGGAAGATCCGGTCTTGCGCAATTTGGGCACGGCCGAAAATCCGCATCAGGTGGCCTGCCATCATGCAGAAGTGGTGGGGAAGATCACCACCCTCACCCCAGCCCTCTCCCTGGGAGGGAGAGGGAGCCAGATTCCCTCCCCCTCTCAGGGGGAGGGTTAGGGAGGGGGTTAATCTCGGCGTTACGCGGCCGTTGCCGCCAGCATCGTTATCAGCGCCAGGACCAGGTTGTAGCCAAAATGGACCAAAATGGTGACGGTGGTGTTGTGCCGCCGCTTGATGTATCCCAAAATCAGCGCCAGCAGGAAGAGCACCATCGTGGCCGGGTTGAGCAGGCCGTACTGCACGTGCACCACGGCAAACAGCAGCGAGGTAAACCAGATGCCCAGCACGGGTTGGAGCGCGCCGCGGAACAAAATCTCTTCACCCACGCCTGCGCCGATGGCCAGGGCGAGCCAGTGCCAGAAGCCAAAGCCCTCGTACAGCCGCTCGCTGAGTGCCTGCACCTGGGCCACTCCCTGTGGGTCCAGGAACTCCCAGGCTGCGCCGCCCAGCGCTTGCAGCAGCACCAGCAGGGCAATCCAGCCAAGTGACTCCAGCAGCTGACGGCCGTTTACCGGCCCCAGATCGAGTCGTTGGAAAACGGCGCGCCAATCCCGCCGCAGCAGCGCCCCCACGCCCAAAACGGCAATGAGCACAAACCCTGCCTGCTGTGCCAAAAACAGCCCGATGGAAACGCGGGGCAGACTCTCGGTGAAATTTTCCAGCCCGCCCACCACCTGAAGCATGACGCTGCCGGCAAAATAGCCGCTCAGCACCAGAGCCAGGGTGTGCAGCGGCGAATGGGGATCGATGGGCATCCACCGCTCCAAACTGTGTCGGGTGGAGCGAAAACTGACGATGACGCCCCAAACGGCCGTTGCCTGCAAAAAAATGCCAAATGCCACCGGGCTGTCCAGCTCAATATTCACCATGGAGCGCAGCTCGCTGGTCTGGAACACAAACAAGATCCCCAGCAAAAACAGCGGGGCGTTCAGCCAGATCAGCAGCAGATCAAACAGCTTGATAAACGTGTCTGAATTCTGCTTTTTCACCAGGTTGGCCAGCACAATCAGGCCAACCACCAGCGTAATTTCTATAATTCCCATGATGTTCTAAAAGGTGCGCCAGGCCGGGGGCAGATGGTCCCACAAATTTAGATGAACCAGGTGCCAACGGCCGCGTTTCCACTCGATCAGGTTCAGGCTGGTATTGTACAGCCAGAATGACACCGAATCGCTGCCCGTGGCCAGCCGCAATACGGTGGAAATCAGCCCGCCGTGGGTAATGCCCAGCACGGGCTGGCCACTGGTTTCGGCATCTTGCACCAGGGCGTAAAGCGCTGCCTGAGCTTGCTGCTTGAAGGCCGCGTATACGTTGGATGGTTCGTAGATGGGCATGGCCTGGTACGGTGATTGGCTAAAGGGCAGATGATCCGACACCAAAAAATCGGCCTCGCGCAGATAGGCATCGGGGTGTAGGGGGCAGTCCAGGGCCTGGTGGAGCGGAACGGCCGTTTCCTGAGCGCGGCGCAAAGGACTGGTGCGCACACAGCCGATTTCTAGCCGAGAACCATTGTCCAGGCGAGCGTGGGTGGTCAGCCAGGTGGCTAACAGTTTGGCCTGTCGCTGACCTAAATCGGTTAGTGGGCTGTCCAAATCGCTATCGTCCCGCTGCACCTGCCAACGCGACTGCCCATGGCGGGCCAGATAAATCTTCATGGCCCAAGTATATGCCAACGGCCTGAATCGGGAAAATGGCTCGTGGGATTTGCGACGTAGCTAGGGGTTGCGTGAAACGTGAGAAGAAACCACGTTTCACGTTTCGATCCTAAAACCGGCAAGCCAGGAAAACTCTGCAGGTTGCCATTCCTCCGCGGGCGGCTTACAATCAGAACATATGGCCGATAAAAACAGCGATCTTCAGGCAAAGCTGCGCCGGTTGGGTGTAGTGAAAGGGGCGCGGGACCTCAAACCCGCGCGGGAATTGAAGCCTGCCCCGCCGGTGGAGGAGCCGTTGTTACGGCCGTTTGCCCCCCACCAACCGCTGCATTCCCTGGACGATGACGAAATCCAGCCTCTGGAAAAGCTCCTGCCCGGTGGCCAGCTGGTAGAAACGGCCGAAGGCAGCTGCTTTGTGCTGGACCACGTCTATGCCCTGGAGCACCAACACGGCGATGATCAGCTGGCTGATTTGCTCCGCTTCAGTCCGGCAGCGGCAGCGCCTTTTGTTCAGGATGTGCGCCTGGGCCAGCATGACTTCCGTGATTTTCTCTTTTTGGATACCGAAACGACGGGGTTGGCCGGAGCGGGCACGCTGGCCTTCATGGTGGGCGTGGGCTTTTTTGAGCCGGGCACCCAGGGCGAATGTTTTGTAGTGCGCCAATATTTCTTGCGCGACCACGGCGATGAACCAGCGCTGCTGCTGCTGCTCGACGAACTGCTGGCGGGTAAAGCGGGGTTGGTGACGTTTAACGGCCGTTCCTTCGACATCCCCTTGCTGGAAAGCCGCTTCATCATGAATCGGATGCCCACCGACTTGCGCGAACGGCCGCACCTGGATTTGCTGCACCCGGCGCGGCGGCTGTGGCGGCACCGGCTCGGCTCGTGTGCCCTGGGTTCGCTGGAAGGCAGCCTGCTCGGCCTGCGCCGCAGCCAGGACGACGTGCCCGGCTGGCTCATTCCCAGCCTGTACACCAACTATCTGCGCAGCGGCGACGCCCGTGAGTTGGTGCGTGTGTTTTACCACAACCAGATCGACATGGTGTCGATGGTGACGCTGGCGGCGCGGGTAACGCGCCTGCTCAGCCAGCCAGACCCGGCCGATCACCCCATCGACCTGTACAGCCTGGGCAAGTGGCAGGCGGATTTGGGTCTCAGCGATGCCGCCGAGCAAACGCTGCGGCTGGCCGCCCAGGGGGATTTACCGCTGGAGCTGTATCAGCAAAACTTGTATCAGCTGGGCTTGCTGTTGAAGCGAAACGGCCGTATCGCCGAAGCGCTCCCTCTGTGGCAGCAAATCGCCGCCACCACCTTTGCAGACGTCACCGCACACCTGGAGCTGGCCAAATATTATGAATGGCAAACGCAGGATCTACAGCAGGCTATCTTCTGGACCCAGCAGGCACTGAATCTGTTGACCGGCGGCGGTCGGCGGCGCACCTACGACCCCGTACGCGAGGAGTTGGAGCACCGTCTGGCCCGCCTTCAGCG
>CAUJGI010000768.1 GCA_963169155.1 Chloroflexota bacterium | reverse complement strand
TTGCACCCATCCCGCGAAATAGCGTGGCACAGAGAAAAGGAGCGGCCGTTTGAAGAAGCAAACCATGGAACAAATCGATCTATCTATTGTGGTCCCCGTTTATAACGAAGAAGAGAATTTACGGCCGTTGCTGGCCGAAATCACCGCCGCGCTCAAAGAGCAGCCCATCACCTACGAAGTGATCTTCATCGACGATGGCAGCCGCGACAGCAGCTTTGCCGTGATGGAAACGCTGCACCGCGAGGACAACCGGGTGGTGGCGATCCAGTTCAGGCGCAATCATGGGCAAACGGCCGCATTTGCCGCCGGGTTTGACCAGGCCCGCGGCCGCTACATCCTAACCATGGACGCCGACCGCCAAAACGACCCGGCCGACATTCCCGCCATGCTCAAAAAGTTGGCAGAAGGGTATGACGTGGTCAACGGCTGGCGTGAAAACCGGCAAGATGCCTTCCTGATGCGCAAGCTGCCCTCCTACATCGCCAACCGGCTCATCGCCCGGCTCAGCGACGTGCCACTGCGCGATCGCGGCTGCTCGCTGCGCGTCTTCCGCGCCGAGGTCACCAACGAGCTGAAGCTGTACGGCGAGCTGCACCGCTTTATCCCGGAGATGGTGAGCTTTGCCGGATTCAGCATGGCCGAGGTGCCGGTCAACCACCGGCCACGCGTGGCGGGCACCTCCAAATACGGCATTTCGCGCACCTTCCGCGTCATTGTGGACCTGATCACCATTCTCTTTTTGCGCAAATACAGCGACCGTCCTATGCACCTGTTTGGCATGCTGGGCATTTCCTTTAGCGGTGTGGGCGTGCTGCTGGGGCTGTATTTGTCCTGGCTCAAGGTGTGGGCGGGCATTCAGGCCAACCACTTCTGGCAGGGCTTTAACAACTACGACATCGGCGAACGGCCGCTCCTCCTCCTGGCCGTTTTGCTGGTCATCCTGGGCGTACAGTTCCTGGTGATGGGCCTCATCGCCGAGCTGATGGTGCGCACCTACTACGAGTCGCAAAACAAAACGGTGTACTACATTCGCCAGATTCTCACCGCCGAAAACGATGCCTTACCGAGATTGGACCAATCTTAAAGATTGGTCCAATCTGAAAAAGGCCGCGTTGGCCACAGGTCGGGAGTAAACGGCCGTTGCAGCTCTGCACACACCGCTTGCCACAAATCGACCATCTCCGGCCGGTACAGCAGCGGCCGGTAGCCCAGCCGCAGGTAAATATTCAGGGCGGGCAGCCGGTAATGCTCGGTGAACAGGTGGATCGATGGGTAGCCAATTTCAATGAAACGCGCCGTGACGGCGGCGACAACGGCCGTGCCTAAACCCCGTCCTTTGTGGGCTGGATCACCCGCCACCCAACCGACCTCGCCGGAAAACGGCCGTAGCCAGGTGGGGTCGTGGGTGGTCATCGCTGTAGCCACAATCAAATCTTCCGCCTCGGTCACCACCATCAACCAGCCTTGTGGCAGCATCCGGTGCAGCCACGGCTTCAACCGTTCTTCATCCCAGCCCGGCCAACCAGCCAGGGCCATCACTTCAAAAAAGCGCACCTCGTCCCCCGGACGATACATTCGCAGGCGGTAGCCCGGCGGCAGCACCACCGGTGGCGGCTGGTTCAAGCGCTGGGTGGGCCAGACCATTTGCAGTTGGGGAACATCGTTCATTTCCGACATCACAGCCTCTTTTTTGGGCAATTGCGTAACTTTTTGCCCGCTGCGGCATTCTTCTAAAGGCAAACAACAATTCGCGACACAGCTACCTGATGGACGTGCAGAGATAAATTTATCAGCCAACCGCGGAGCGTATCGGATTTCACCCCAGTAAAAGTGAATCCCGCCGGTAAGTTTTGCGTGATAAGTGGCTGGATTAAAAAGAGACGTTTATGATAGGCAAGGCTTATCAAACAAGTGACGGGAAGAGAGTTATGGCAAAGACGATTTTTCTAACGGGGGCGACGGGGTATGTGGGCTGCCATCTGGCCCACCGGTTTTTGGCCGATGGGCACACAGTGTTGGCCCTGGTGCGCAGCAAGGGTGGGCAGTCGGTACAGGCGCGGATTGAAACGGCCGTCCTTGAAGTTGGTCCGCTGGATGACGATGCTTTGGCCAACCTGGTGGCCATTCCCGGCACAGTGGAAGAACCAGCCGAACAGCTGGTGGCTGCGGTGCGGTCCCAGTTTGGCGGCCTGATTGATGAGGTGTGGCACAGCGCCGCCATCTTTAATTTTAAGGAACGGGAACGGCCGTTGGTTGAAGCGACCAATATCGAAGGTACCCGCCATTTGCTGGACTTTGCCTGCCAGATCAACTCCGATCGGCCGCCGCGCTTTTTGTACATCAGCACCGCCTACTGCCTGGGCAGCGAGTTTAACGAACCGGTCCCCGAACGCATCCCAGACAACGTCACCGGCTTTCGCTCGATTTATGAATGGTCCAAACACCACGCCGAACGGCTGGTGGATGCCTACCAGCAGGCGCAGAAGCTGGACGTGACCATTTTTCGCCCGTCGATTGTGATTGGCACGCCGGAAACGGCCGTGCTGTGCAATTCCGGCTACTACCAGGTGCTCACCGAATGTCGCCGCCTGCGCTCCTTGCTGGCCCGCAATCAGGGCGACGAGTTCAACGGTGATGTGCAGACTCGCCTCCAGGGCAACCCCAGCACACCGCTCAACCTGGTGCCTATCGACTTTGTCGTCGATGGCATGGTCTACCTGGCCCACTGCACCACCCTGGCCCAGGATAAAACCAACCTGTTCAACATCGTCAACGAGCAGCCACCCACGATCAAAGAAGTACACCACGCCCTGGCCACCAGCCTGGAGATGACCGGCCTGAAGCTGGTGCCGCCGGACCAGTTCGAGACCGAACCGATGAACCAGGTGGAAAAGGTAATCAACCGCCGCATTGCTTTTCAGGCACCCTACATGCACGAGCAAATCCACTTTGCCACCGACGCCTTCCGCCACTTTGTGCCGCGCCA
>CAUJGI010000767.1 GCA_963169155.1 Chloroflexota bacterium | reverse complement strand
GGCCGTCCTGCCCCAGCCTCTCGTGCAGCTGCTGGCTGGTGAAGGGCAAAATGGGTGCCCACAGCACCTTCAGGCCGCTGATCGCCTGGATGGTGGTGTAGAGCGAGCGGGCCGTGGCCTGCATGTCGGTTTTGGCGGCGGTCCACGGGCTGGTGTCTTCCAGATATTGGTTTACCAGGCTGGAGAGGCGCAGATTTTCCTGCACCACAGCGCGGAACTTGCAGCCGTCGTACAGCGTGGCCACTGTCTCGAAACCGGCCTCGACCGCGGCCAACAGCTCGCGATCTTTGTCGGTGAGTTCGCCCGGATCGGGCACAACGCCGCCAAAGTACCGCTTGGTCATGTTGAGCACGCGGTTGACCAGGTTGCCCCAGTTGCCCACCAGCTCGGAATTATTGCGATCGACATACCCCTGCCAGCTCCAGTCACTGTCGCGGGTTTCGGGCATAACGGCCGTTAAATAATAGCGCAACGGATCCGGGTCGTGGCGATCCAGCGCTTCCAGCATCCAGACGCCCCAATTGCGGCTGCCGCTGATCTTTTGCCCTTCCATGTTCATGAACTCGTTGGCAGGCACATCGTACGGCAGGTTTAGCTGCGCTTCCGAGTCTTCGTTGTACAGCCCTTTGGCGCCAAACAGCTGGGCGGGCCAGAAGACGGTGTGGAAGGGAATGTTGTCCTTGCCGATGAAGTAGACAGTGCGTGCCTGCGGATTTTGCCACCATTTTTTCCACGCCTCGGGTTCGCCGCTGTTTTTGGCCCACTCAATCGCCGCCGAGAGGTAGCCGATCACCGCCTCAAACCAGACGTAGAGCACTTTATGATCGTATCCGGCCACGGGCACGGGGATGCCCCAATCCATGTCGCGGGTCACGGCCCGGCCAATTAGCCCCTGGTCGACAAAGTTGCGGGCAAAATTGATCACCTGCGGCCGCCAATACTCCTTGCCATTGTGCAGCCACGCTTGCAGGCCATCGTTGGCGATGGCGGGCAGGTCGATGAAAAAATGCTCCGTGTCGCGCAGTTCCAGGGGCGAATCATCGACCTTGCTGCGTGGGTTGAGCAGTTCGGCGGCGCTTTCAAAGAGGGTGTTGCAGTTGTCGCATTGATCGCCGCGCGCCGGGAAGTAGCCGCATTTGGGGCAGGTGCCTTCCACGTAGCGGTCGGGCAAGAATTTATTGGCCGTGGGCGAGTACATTTGCTTGCTCACTTTGGGGTACATGTACTCGTTTTCCAGCAGGGACAGGAACATATCTTGCGAGACTTTAAAGTGGTTTTCGGTATCGGTATGGGTGAAGAGGTCGTAGGTGAGCCCCATTTTTTGGAAGAGGGCCAGGAAACGGCCGTGATAATAATCAACCACCTCAGCCACCGATTTGCCCAACTCTTCCGCTTTCACCGTCACCGGCGTGCCGTGACTGTCGGAGCCAGACACCATGAGCACGTGGTTACCGCGCAGGCGATGGAAGCGCGCATAAATGTCGGCAGGCAGGTAAGAACCTGTCACGTTGCCCTGGTGAATATCGGCGTTGGCATAAGGCCAGGCCACGCTTACAAGAATATATTCTTTATCCATGATGCACTCGATTCGTGTTGCGCCGGGTTATTCTTCTTCTTCCTCGTAATCTTCCTCTTCTTCCTCTTCTTCCTCCTCATCTTCAGCCACTTCAGTGAGGGCTTCGGCCAGCAGCTCAAAATCGTCTTCGTTGATGTGGAAAAAAGCTTCGGCTTCCAGGCGCAGGCGTTTGAAACGCGGCTGGCTTTCCAGCTCTACCGAGTCGATGTCGGCGCCTTTGTCCAGCTTGCTGGAAACAGCGTCGATGTCGATGGGAAAGAATTCGGCCATTTCTACCGGCACGGTGAAGAAGTATTCCTTCGGATTCGCTTCAATCCGTTCACCAGTGATGGTGGCGACGGCAAAGAAGGTTTGTGTTTCCAATGCGTAAAAAATGAGGCGATCCCCGGATTGCAGCTTGATATTGCTTTCTGCCGGAGGAGCCATCACCACACGTTCAGGCCAACCCGGAAAGTTCATCTCGTCGGCAGCCGGTACGCTGATGATTTTGATGAAGTGGTTGGCATTGGAGGACAGGCCGCGTCGCGCGGCGCGAGCACTGCGGCTGGCAGCTCTTGCCTCATATTCCGCAGCTATATTCTCCCAAATGCGTGCCTGAAGATCGATTTTTAGCTCGGCTTCAGACCCGTCTTCTGTAAAACGCACACGCATTTTGGGCGGGTAAATTTCCAGAACTTTGTATTCTCCCTTGCGGTTGGCGTAGACGCCGTTAACCTCAAACATGCTTCTATCTCCCGTCTCAATTTGTTGCCAGGTCAGTATGGCGTGTCGTTCAGACCAATTTGCGCAGCATAGTATCGTTTTCAACGCCGCTTGGCAAGTCTTTTAGGAGATTGATTCGAGCAAACTTCAGGGGAACAGGGTGAAGGCGGTACCATTCCAATGGGTGACGGTACGGCCGTTTCCCTCCACACAGCCATCGCGCACCACCTCAGCCAACCCGTCCGCGTCCACGTCCATGATGCCCAGACTACCGATGCAGCTGCCAGGTAAAGGCAGCCGCAACACGCTGCCCGTGTCCACCGTGAGCACAAAGCTGAGGCCGCTGGTGATGTCTCGCACCACCACATCGGGCAAGCGGTCCTGGGTAAGATCACCTGTGGCCGCCAGTTCCGGGCGACTGCCACCTGGCCCTGCCAGCTGTTCGCGACTGGTCAGCGGCTGGTTGTACAGCAGGCTAAACGCCCCAGAGGCATCGGGGGTGAGGATCAGCAGGTCATTGAGGTGGGCGTTTTGCACGGTGCTGGTGCGCAGCAGGATCAGCTCGTCCTGGCCGTCACCCGTGAGATCGAGCCACTGCCAGACGGCCGTACGCGGCGGCGATTGATTGAGCCAGCGTGTGTGCATGTCGGCCAGGGCGGCAGGGCCTTGCAGATTCATCTGGTTGAGCAGGGCGGCCACGTCCCCCTTGGTGTAGAGCGGGGTGATGGGTTCGATAACGGCCGTTGCCACTCCATCCACCTCAGCATTGGCTTCTGCTGGCTCGGTAAAGCGAATACGGCTGGCGTTGGCCACCACGGGCTGGTTGCAACCAAACTGCAGCGCCAGCCCCTGCGCCTCACTTTGAATGCCAATGGTAGCGCTGCCGCCGTTGTTACCTTCCAGCAGGGTTACATCTTCATACAAAAAGAGGATGTCCTGGCTGCCTTCAAAAAGCTGTAGGGCAAACGTCACCCGGTCTTCGGCATCCCCAAAGCGGGGAACGTCATCCCACTCCAGCACGAAGATGCGCTCGGGCGCTTCGCCCACCACATCG
>CAUJGI010000766.1 GCA_963169155.1 Chloroflexota bacterium | reverse complement strand
CGCAACAACCGGATGCGGGCGCTTTAGCCAGCCAAAACCTGCCTTTGCCAGAAAAATTGGGGGTGGGAACGGCCGTTTTCGTTTATAATTCCCCCATCCCACAAGCAGCCAGCCAGCAACCTGGCAAAGGTAACCCAATGTTTATTCTAGAGACAGAACGACTCCTGCTGCGCCACCTGGTGCCGGAAGATTTAGACGCTCTGTATGCCCTGTACCGCGATCCGGAAATCCGGCGCTTTTTCCCCGATGGCACACTCAGTTACGAAGATACAAAGGAAGAGCTGGAATGGTTCCTCAGCGGCCATCCCCGGCACCCGGAACTGGGCCTGTGGGCCACAATCTACAAGCCGACCAATCAGTTCATCGGCCGTTGCGGGCTGCTGCCCTGGACCATCGAAGAGCGCGACGAAGTGGAAGTGGCCTACCTGATTGACAAAGCTTTCTGGAATCAAGGTTTGGGCAGCGAAGCGGCCCAGGCGTGTGCTGCGTATGGCTTTAACACCCTCGGCCTAGCCCGCCTCATTTGCATGATTTACCCGGACAACCAGGCCTCCATCAACGTTGCCCGCAAGCTGGGCATGACGCTGGAAAAAGAGATGGAAGATGAGTTTGGCCCGTACCTTCTCTATTCCAAAAATAAACCGCCAGAATAAGGTTGCATCAGCCGAAGATTGGACCAATCTCGCAGATTGGTCCAATCTTGGGTCAACAAAAAAAGAGCCTTGCTCAACTTGAGCAAGGCTCCTTTTGATGTGTGAGGGTATTGGTTAGCGGGTTTAGTTCGCGTTGATTGTGATGCGTTTTGGCTTGACGGTTTCCGCTTTGGGAATGTTGAGGCTGAGCACACCGTTGCTGTAGGTGGCTTCAACCGCGTCGCCGTTGACGGCCATCGGGAAGCGAATGCTGCGGCTGAAAGCCCCAAAGCGGCGCTCACGGACGTGATATTTGGCCTCTTCCACCTCTTCGTCACGCTGGAGTTCGCCCTTCAGGGAGAGCACGTCATCTTCCAGGGTGATTTCCACATCATCGGGGTTGATGCCGGGCACGGTGGCCTTGACCAGGTAAGCCGCTTCGGTTTCGGCCACGTCCAGGGCAATGCTCCATTCAGAAGCGGTGCGGGCAGACGGCCGTTCAAACAACCGATCAAACTCATTAAATAAATTAGCCGGATTCACAGGGGTCCAACGAACTACTTTTGTCATCTTTCTGCACTCCTTATACCTTTTGTTTCTCTTGTTGCTTGGTTTTGTTTTGGAAACTATTTGTACTGGGAGGTGACAACCACAACATGTTTAACTCTATTTGTCTGTTTTTACCAATAAAAGAGTGGTTGTCACCTACACCCTTGATTTCGTCACTACGAAGCATAGTTTTAAAGAGAAACGTAAGAAAAATGTATGCATGATGTTAGAAGTTCATCGGAGAAATATAGATTTTTTGTTAACGCGTTTGGGAACCTCCTGCCCCTCCGTAAATAACCCTCCAGCTCACAAAAATTGTCCCCCCCTTTCACTTATCCCGCCGCAAAAACACCACATCGGCAAACTCCCCCAGCGGCGTGTTGTAGCGGATGCGCAAGCGCGGCCAGGTGTAGCGGTTTGCAAAGCCAAGCTGCTCACCCCCGGCCGTGGTCACCGCGCCCCAGTACTCCAGGCGCTGCAGCACCTCCACTACAGCATCGTCGTAGCGGCCGGAAGGGTAGGAAAAGTAGCGCGGCGTGTAGCCGATGTGTGCTGCCAACGTTTCCTGTGGGCCGAGGATTTCCCAAATCAGGTACGCTTCGTCCCTGTCGCGCAGGTCGGGGTGGGTGCGGGAGTGTGGCTCAAAGCGGTGCCCGGCGGCGGCCATCGTTTCGATCATAGGCCAGGTCATGTAACCGGCCCGGTTTTTGTCGATAAATTCGGTGGGAATGAAGAAGGTGCCGACAAAGCCAAACTCCTGCAGGATGGGAAAGGCGATTTCGTAGTTGTCCAGGTAGCCATCGTCGAAGGTGAGGATGACGGGCAGGGGCGGCAGCAGTCCGTTATTGGTGATGGCTCGGGACAGCGTGTAGAAGTCGATGGGCGTAAAGCCATTGTCGGCCAGGTACTGCATTTGAGCGCGGAAATTGTCGGGCGTAACGGAAAGATCGGTCCGGTACACGTCGGCATCTTCGGGCGGCACGCTGATGTAGTGGTACATCAGCACCGGGATGGCCACCGTGGTGCTGATGCCGTCCACCGGCGTGGGCAGTGGGGAGGCCGTGGGGCTGGGTGTGGCGGTCCAGGCCGGATTGGGGGTGATGCTGGGTGTGCTGGTGGGCGTGATGGTTGGTGTATTGGTGGGCGTCGGGGTTTGTGTTGGGGTGGGCGTTTGGGTGGGGGTGGCGGTATCGGCGATGGTGGGGGTGGGCAGCAGGGTAGCCAGGACGTGGGTTTCCGGTGTAGCGGTGTTGATGCTGGCAACGGCCGTATGCCGCTCATCCTGGTTCAACACTGCTCCAATAAAAAAGAGGAGCACGATGAACAGTAAAAGCGATCCAAATAAGCTGCCGCCGCTTTCCGGCGTTGGATCGTGGTTACTCAAGTTTTGCCTCATCGGGATGGAGCATAACGAAGCGAAGATCGGCCGTCAAGCACGATTCATCTACGGTTAAACGCCGCTTGACGCACCACGGCTTTTCAGTTTTCAACAAATGGGACGCGGATTAACGCGGATAGAAGCAAATAATCCGCGTTTTTCCGCGCTTGTCCGCGTCCTATCGCTACTTGAAAGCGATTGCTGAAAAGCCGTACCCCTGTTCCGCCAAACTAAATTTGTGGGGTAATGGGTATAGGCGGAACACTTACACCGAAGCATTTTTCGCCTAAACTACCGCACAAAATTAGTTTGCTTCGGTACTTAGACGCGCAGGTTTGTTAGGCAGGCGTTCTGGCATCTGATATACTGCACCCTCGCATAAAGTTGGCGATGAAAGGCAGCGGCACAGCCTGGCTGCACTGTTTTAGGAAGAGGCACCGTTGAGTTCACCAGAGGACGAAAAAGCGCTAATCGAGCGGGCAAAAGAAGATAAAGACGCGTTTGGGCAGCTTTACGAGCTTTACGTCGATCGCATCTACAATTATGTCTACTACCGCACGGGTAATGTGGCCGATGCGGAAGATTTAACGGCCAAGATTTTTGTGCGGGCCATGAAACATATGCCGCGCTATCAGGACCAGGGGGTGCCATTTTCGGCCTGGCTGTACCGGATTGCCCATAATTTGGTGGCCAACTGGCATCGCGATCACAGCCGCCGCCAGATTGTGGCCCTGGATGACATCACCCATTGGCACGTTGGCGATGAAAGCCCGGAGTTTGCCACGCAGCTGATGGAGGATAAAGCATCGCTGCTGTCTTCGATCCGGCGGCTGCCCGCGGACCGGCAGGAGCTGCTCATTTTGAAGTTTGTCGAGCGGCTCTCCAATGCCGAAATTGGCGACATCATGGGGCGCAGTGAGGGGGCGATCAAGTCGTTGTACCACCGGACGCTGCTTTCGCTGCGCGACGACCTGCCTGAGCGTAACGGCCGTCCGCAATCAGCCGAACCGGTGAAAACTTCCCTGTTTCAACGGCCGTTTTCCCGTCGGCGACCGGAGTGAGCGGCTTTTGCCAGAGGCCTGGATTGTGCTAAAATCCACAAACGAGGCAGAACAACTCATTTTCGCTTGATATGGCAGCAAATTGATGGTTAAATTGAGGCCGACCTCAATCGCATCTTATAAACCTTGCCTCCAGGCAGAGACGAACTTTTGGCGACCGGAGCCTTAGCGCAAAAACAGTTTTCTGTGGCGCGACCCGGCAGGAGAAGAACCCTTGAACAGACCTGAATCGTGGAAAACATGGCTGCCTTTGTTGGGCGTGTTGGTGGTGTTTGCCTTGATTACGGCCGTTTGGCCGACCCTGGCCAATGCGTTTTCGCTGCCATCCATATCTTTTGGCGGTAGCTCAAGCACACCCGTCCCCTATGAACCGGAACCCATTCACCTGGAGGCGCTTAAGACGTCCCTGCTGACCGGGCCTCTGGCTGGGGTGGCTGAGGCGCTGCCCGACACCCTTTCGCCATTTGTGGCGCTGGCCGTGGTGACCGGGGCGATTGTGGGCGGCGTGGTGGTTGTTGGTGGTGGGCTTTCGTTTATTTTTCGGCTGCTGGCTGGTGTGCGCGACAATACCGTAGAAAGTGAAGCTTACCGGGCGCACCAAAATGCCCTGGATCAGCGTCAACGAGAAAAGCTGAAGGAGATGCGCAACGGCCGTACCACAGACCCCGTGCCTTCGCATAAAATGCCACGTTGGTCGGTGATCAGCAATGCGCTCATCACCCTGATGTTTGTTGGCTTTGCTACCATGGTGGTCGTACGCAACTTTTTCCCAGAGGGTGTTACGGAGATGAACGGCGAGATCGTTAATGTCACAACGCCCGCTTTTGGTGTGGCGGCCCTCATTGCGCTAATTATTATGGGCATTCGTTTACGGCCGCAGCGGCTGGAAGCCATTGATACAACAGACTACAACAAAATCCCCTGGGATTTCATGGCTGTTCTCATTACCGGACTCGTTATTTTGGGCCTGGGCATTGGCTTTATGGTTTATCTCAATGCCGGTTAATTTTTGGGGATGGCGGGGTCAGACAGATTTCGCAACGAATTGACGCGAATTTACACGAAAATTAGCGTTAATTCGCGTCAATTTGTTGCTGCTCCCCTGAAATCCTAAAGAGCCATTTTTTGTCGGTCAAGCTTCAACTGACAGACGTGTGACGAAACACCTGATCTGAAGAAACCTATCAAGCTTTCCAAAAGCTTGTTTGATGTTCAGTAGAAGACTGAATAGTGTAAAAACAATAAAGTAAACTCGCTAAAGTTGCGTCGTTAAAAGTGGCTGTGTTGTTCGGCAAAATGGCCATTGCCACTTTTAGACCAAAAAACGACTAAGGGAAAAAAAGCTACTATGGGAAAATTCAAGCACGCTATTGCTGTGGCTGTGCTAACGTTTGTTACTGCTGCCGGTTTGTACTTCCTCTTTGATTGGATGTTTACCCTGCCAAAGCCAGCCAGCGCGCAGGCTGGCCCCATCGACACCATGTTTCAGAGTCACTTCCTCATGATGGCGCTTCTTTTCGCGTTCATCATGGTGATGATGCTTTACTCTGTTGTTGTGTTCCGCCGTCGCCCAGACGATACCGAAGATGGCCCCCACGTTCATGGCCATACCGGCCTGGAAATTGCCTGGACCGTCATCCCGACGCTGGTGGTGATCGGTTTTGGTATTTATGGCACGGTGGTGCTGGGTGAAATCACCCGCGAACAAGACAACGAAATGACCGTTTCTGTTGTGGGCGCGCAGTGGTCGTGGAGTTTTGAATACCCTGCCGAGGATATTCGCTCTAACCGGCTCGTCTTGCCGGTGAATCAGCCGGTTTTGCTGGAGCTGGAATCCGTGGATGTGCTGCACTCGTTTTGGGTGCCGGAGTTTCGGGTGAAGCAAGACCTGGTGCCGGGCACCGTCAAAACCCTGCGGATAACCCCGACCCAGCTGGGCAGCTACCGCCTGGCCTGTGCCGAAATTTGTGGCGAGGGTCACGCCGGTATGCTCGCCGATGTGGAGGTGGTTTCCCAGGCGGACTTCGAACAATTCCTGGTCGATTCGGCCTTCCGTTACTCTGATCTGACGCCAGAGCAGCGGGGTGAAAAGTTTTACTTTGAGTTGGTTCCTGCTTGTAGCGGCTGCCACTCGGTGAATGGTGCGGCAGGGGC
>CAUJGI010000765.1 GCA_963169155.1 Chloroflexota bacterium | reverse complement strand
GGCCGTTCTGGCTCGTTTTTGTCGATTTTGGCATGGTTGGCCGGGTGCCCTCGTTGATGGGCGACAATTTGCGCCAGGTGTTGGTGAGCGTGACGCAGCGCGACGGCCGTAAACTGACCGAGGCGTACCAAAATCTCGGCTTCTTTTTGCCCGGCGCTGATTTGGTGCGTATTGCGGAGGCGCAAAATGCGGTACTGGACCGCATCTGGGGGCGCAACTTGCTGGACCTGGCCCGCCCCGACCCGGCTGAATTGGAAGAGCTGGGGCAGGAGTTCCGCGATTTGCTGTTTGACTTCCCCTTCCAAATTCCCCAGGACTTCATTTATCTGGGGCGGGCGCTGGGCATTGTTTCTGGCCTGGTGGCGCAGCTGGATGAGCAGATCAACCCGTGGTATTACATCGAGAAGTACGGTGAGGCGCTGGTGGCCAGCCATCATGGGCAGCGCTTTGGCCTGGAGACGGCGTGGCAGCTGGTACGGCCGTATCTCAACACCCCGGCCCAGGTACAACGGCTGCTGACGCTGGCAGAAAACGGCCGTCTGCGGGTGCAGGCCGACCGCGAAACGCTGCGCCAGTACGAACGCATCGAAAAGCGCATTAGCCAGCTGGGCTGGAGCATTTTAGGCGCAGCAGGGATGCTCTCGGGGACGCTGATTTATTTGAATCGCAAGGGGAAAGAGGGAAGGGGGATGAAGGATGAAGGATGAGGGGAGAGGGATGGCCTTTTCTTATTTCATCCCTCATCCCTCTTCCTTATTTTAGACCGTCGTGTCTTTGACACCCGCTTCGGCGGCAACGCGCTTAACGGCTTCAATGCCGCTCTGGCACGTTTCGCTGGTGGCGTACATCTGGCTTTTGCCGATGACCTGTTTGTTGGCGGCCAGCAAATTGAAGAAGAATTTGCCGTTGGCCGCTTCTTTTACCTCAAACCGATCGTCGTTGGTGCCGTTGTTTTTCACCGATTCAATGCCGTTTTCGCAGCCTGCCCTGGAAGCGTAGCCCTGACTGGACAGGATATTCTGTCCGTTGCGGGCGCTCAGCCGGAAGTAAAATTGGCCATCATTGCCCTCGTAAATTTCGAATTTGGGATGGTTCATGAAATGGTCTCCTTCAATGTGTGAGGGGGAAAGGTAATTGCGCCATTGGGTAATTGAGTAATAAGCAACTACCCAATAACTTTAACTCTTTAAATTTTTTGACCCGCTGCTGGCCAGTTGGTCACATTATTCTTCTTCCAAAAATTCGGCCTGGACCCAACCCACGATGCCGCTGACGGTACGAATTTCTCGCCAGAGGATGCCGCCCTGGTTGGCACGGCCGTTTTCCACAATCACCACTTCGTCATGCTGCACAATCACCAGCTGCTGGCCGCCGGGGGAACGCCGTACCCAACGCGTGCTGCCGTTGGTGCTGATGGTGCCCGTAATGCCCTCAAGGGGCGTGGGGGTAATGGTGGGGGTGGGGGTAGCTGTAGGCGGCGGCGTGGCGGTGGCCGTTGGGCTGGGGCTGGGCGTGGCGGTGCTGTCGTCGGTGGGTGTGGTGGCGGGAACGGCCGTTGCCAGTTCACCGGTATCTGCTGGGGTGGCGGAAGGTCCAGCCTGTTCCGGCGTGGCGGAGGGGGTGACTTCTTCTGCCGTGGCGACCTCATCCGCGCTGCCTGGTGGTCCGCCAAACGCGCCGCTGGCGGGGGTTTGGGTGGTGTTGGGGTCTACTGGCTCGTCCTCGCGCACAACGACAAAGTTGGTGGGTTCGGTCGTTGGCGGCAAGGCACCCATTGCGCCGCTCTCGCTGACGGCTGAGGTTGGTTGGACAACGGCCGTTTCGCTGATTGGCGTGGCTTCGGCGACTGCGGTGCCGTTGTCCAGCGGTACCCCGGCCAGAAAAAAGCCCAGCAGCAGAATGAGGCTGGCCAGCGCATAACCGGTAAACAGCTTAACGCGCAAATCAAGTCGTTGGCCAATCAGCCCCAGGCGCATCAGGACGCGCGGCGATTGGGCCACGTAGGCCAAAATCGTCATAAGCAGGGCGAGAACGGCCGTAATGCCCATGCCAAGCAAAGTCCAGGTCGGAAAACTCATGACGCGTATTATATGCACACCACAGAATCACAGGCAAAGCGACTCGCCCGTTTTGTGGCGATCTGCTCATTTAAGGGGTAACCGTCTAATATTTACTTGCTGAGATTGGGCCAATCTTTTAGATTGGCCCAATCTGAAAACGGGAACTCTTTTCTAGACGGTTACTAACTGCCCATGATTCTGCCGAGGCGGCGGCATCCTCAGATGCGACCGGTACCGGAGAACAGCCGGTTACAGCCGTGAAACCAGGCATCCATTTCCGATGGATGCCCGCCCGCGCGGGAAGGGCACCTTGCTCAAAAACAGCGGCGTTTGCCTGCATTGACGATTCAGAAGTTACGATTTACGATTGGGCGCTGGTATAATCTGGCGGTAACAACTCAAGCAAAATGTGATTTGCCTAAATCCGCGAAATCCGCGGCCTTTTAAACCAAAACGGAGTTTTTTATGACCAATCAATACGATCTTGTCGTTTTAGGCGCGGGGCCAGGGGGATATGTGGCCGCCATCCGCGCCGCCCAAAATGGACTCAAAGTGGCCATCATCGAGCGGGAGTATTGGGGCGGCGTTTGCCTCAATATCGGCTGCATTCCTTCCAAAGCACTGCTGAAAAATGCCGAAGTGGCCCACACCTTACAGCACCGCGCCAAGGAGTTTGGCTTCTCCTTCACCGATTTGCAGCTGGATTACAGCGTCGCCTTCAAGCGCAGCCGCCAGGTTTCTGGCCGGTTGGTAAAGGGCGTGCAGTTCCTCATGAAGAAGAACAAAATCGACGTGTTAGACGGCACTGGCAAGCTGACGGATGCCAACACCATCCAAGTCACCCTTAACGATGGCGGCGAGCAAACGGTGAGCGGCAAAAACATCATCATCGCTACCGGAGCACGGCCGCGCACCATTCCCGGCGTCGAGTTTGACGGCGAGCAGATTATCTCCTACATTGAAGCGATTTTGAGTGAGAATCCACCGCAAAGTCTCATCATTGTGGGTGGCGGCGTCATTGGCGTGGAGTTTGCCTACATGTGGGCCAACTACGGCGTCGAGGTGACGATTGTGGAGATGATGAGCCATCTGCTGCCCAACGAGGAGCCGGAAGTTAGCGACATCCTGGAAAAAGCGTACAAGAAGATGGGCGTGAAGCTTCACCTCAACGCCCGCGTCGAGAAAATTGAGAAGGGCGATAGCAGCGTGTCGGTAGCCCTGGCCGACGGGACAAAGCTGGAAGGCGACAAGGTGATGCTGGCCATTAACTTCCGGCCCAATGTGGAAAATATCGGCCTGCAAAATGTGGGCATAGACCTGACGGACCGCGGGGCGATAGCCGTTGATGAACAGATGCGCACCAATGTGCCCAACATCTACGCCATCGGCGACGTGGCCACGGAATACCGCCTGGCCCACGTGGCCTCGGCGATGGGCATTGTGGCGGCGGACGCCATTGCGGGCAAACACACCACGCCGCTGGAGTACCGCATGATGCCGCGGGCCACCTACTGCGTACCGCAGGTGGCCAGATTTTGCTATAGCGTAGCGCAGGCATAAGAGGCGGGCTACTTGTTCATCGTGGGGCATTTCCCGTTTTTTGCCAACGGTAAAGCGCTGGGGG
>CAUJGI010000764.1 GCA_963169155.1 Chloroflexota bacterium | reverse complement strand
GCGTCCAGGCCAGCGAACTTCATTTCGGGGCGGATGCGGTCGATGAATTCCAGGCGGAGGGTACGGCCGTAAATGTCCGCATCAAAATCAAGCAGGTGGGCTTCAACCGTAACCGCATGGCCGTTCACAGTGGGGCGCACGCCGACGTTGGTGGCGGCCACATGCCTCTCGTCGCCCAGCCAGGCATAGGCGGCGTAGACGCCGTTGGCGGGTAGCAGCTGCTCGGGCCAAAAATCGACGTTGGCCGTGGGGAAGCCGATGGTGCGCCCCATTTGCTGGCCGTGCACCACCTCGCCGCTGACGCAGTACGGCCGTCCCAAACAGCCGTTCACTTCCGCCATGTCCCCTTCCAGCAGGCTGCGCCGGATGCGGCTGCTGCTGACCCGTTCCTCTTGCCACAGCACCATCGCCTCTACCTGCTGCACGGTGTAACCCCGTTCCTCGCCCAGCTTGCGCAAGGTGGGAATGTCGCCTTCGCGTTTGTAGCCCAAGGCAAAGTTGCCGCCCCACAGCTGGCGCATGTCCAGGTAGCGGCACAGCTCGTCGACAAAGGTGGCGGCGCGGGTTTGGCGCACCTCGTCGTTGAAAGGATGGGTAATGATGAGGTCGAGGCCCAGGCTGGCCAGCAAGTCTACCCGCTGGTCAAGCGTGCTGAGGTAGTATGGTTCTGTCATCTTTTGGATGACGCGTTGGGGATGAGGGAAAAAGGTGAGGACGGCCGTTCGCGCTCCAGCTTGCTGGGCGGCGGCCATCATTTTTTCCAGGACGGCGCGGTGCCCCAGGTGCACTCCGTCGAAAGAGCCAACGGCGACAAACGTGGGGTGGCGCCCGGGCACATCAGAAAGTCGGTCAACGCGGACGGCTGATTCGGTCATGGGGCGAATTGTATCAAAATGATTAACTGACGGCAGGGAACATTTTATGGGCCACCCAGTAACCATCCTGCGCGGCGACGATGCCCAGAAACTGGCCATCGGGGCCGTAGGCACGGGCCAGGCCGGCGGAGAAGGATTCCGTTTGGTCAACAACTTTGCCCTGCAGAATGGCCGCAACGGCCGTTTCCGGCAAGGTCAGGCGAGGCAGGTGTCGTACGGCCGTATCCGGCGGTAGCAAATGGCTGGTGAGGTTTTCCGGGGTGAGGTTGTTCAGGGGGACGGCCGTTTCGATGCCAAAATCCCCCACCGCCAGCCGCCGCAGGGTGCTCAGGTGGCCGCCGCAGCCCAGCGCCTCGCCCACATCATACCCCAATGAGCGAATGTAGGTGCCCGACGAGCAGCCCACGCGCAAGGAGAGGTAAGGTGGTTCCCAGCTCAGCAAGGTGAGTTCGTGAATGGTGACGGGGCGATACGGCCGTGTCACTTCTGTTCTGCCCTGGCGGGCCAACTTGTACAGCGGCTGCCCGCCCTGCTTAATGGCCGAGTAGATGGGCGGCTGCTGCCGAATGTCGCCGCGAAACTGGGTTAGGGATTCTTCGATTTGGGGGAGGGTGAGGTGGAGGAACGGCCGTTCTTCCATCACGGCCCCTTCCGCATCGTAGGTGGCGGTGGTTTGGCCCAGGCGCACCGTCGTTTCGTACACCTTATCGTGCCCCACCAGGTATTCAATGAGGCGTGCGGCACGGCCCAGGCAAAGCAGCAAAACGCCCGTGGCCAGCGGATCCAGCGTGCCCGCGTGCCCCACGCGGCGCAGCCCGGCCACCCGCCGCAAGCGGCCCACGACATCGTGCGAAGTCATTCCTAGCGGTTTATCGACGCACAGCACGCCGCTCAAATCACTCATGATTGGTTTCCTGGAATCAGATTTGGAACACAGAGCTACACAGAGAAAAACGGCGTTTCACAGAGAGGAATATTAAATCTGCGCAATCTGTGGAATCTGTGGATTAATCTTCAACAAAGCTGGCCTGCTGCTGGCGAATGGTTTCTTTGCTCATGGCCACGACCAGCTGTTCCACCTTGTCCAGCGACCCTTCCAGCGAGCAGCCTGCCGCCAGCGGGTGGCCGCCGCCGCCCAGGTTCAGCGCCAGTTCGGAGACGCTGTAGGGCGGGTTGCAGCGGAAGCCCACGCGCACGGTGCCGTCGTTCATCTCCAGCAAGACGGCGCTGATGGCCGCCTGGGTCACGTTGCCGAGGAAGTTGACCAGGCCGCCGGTGCTGGTGTTGTTGTAGCCGATGGCTTCGCGCTGCGAGTTGTTGATCTTGGTCCAGATGAGCCCCTCTTCCAGCCGCATGTTGTTGAGGCCAATTTGCCACAGTTGGGCGGTGGAGTAGGGCTGCATGCTCAACCCCTGCATGTTGATCAGGGGCAGGTCGGCACCTGCGTCTACCAGTTCGCTGGCGATGCGCAGCGTTTTGGCCGTCACGCCCACGGTGCGGAAGCCCAGCGTGTCGGTGACCACGCCGGTGAGCAGGCACATCGCCAGGTCGGTGGTGATGGTGAGGCCAAAGTGGCGGAAGAGGTCGTACAAAATCTCGGTGGCCGAGACGGCTTCCGGCACCACGTGCTGGATGTCGCCAAAATAGGTATTGGTGACGTGGTGGTCGATGTTGATGGTGGTGGGCACAGTATGAGGCAGGCTGGCAAAGCTTTGGCCCATGCGCGTTTCATCGCCGCAGTCGACGGCAATCAGCAGATCGTAGTTGGTGGTGCGGGTTTCGTTGGGCGGTTGAATCTGGTCGACCAGGGGCAGGTAGCTGAAGCGTTCCGGGATGGTATCATCGCAGAGCAGCGTCGCGTGTTTGCCCATTTGCTGGAGGGCGACGCCAACGGCCGTAATCGACCCCACCGCGTCGCCATCTGGACCAATGTGGGTAATGACCAAGATGTTATTTGCCTGCTGAACGGCCGTTAAAATTGCTTGTTCTGTCGGGTGCAATGGAATTCCTTTTACCGTTATTCAGGCTTATCAGGTTTGTCAGGCTTTTCTTCCTCGGCAGGTGGAATGTCCAGGCTGTCCAGAATCGATTCCACTTCCTGAAAGTGGGCCAGCGTGGCATCCCAGTGAAAGTGAAGCTGGGGCACCTTGCGCAGCCGGACCCGGCTGGCCAGTTCGCGCCGCAAAAAGCCTTCGGCGCTGCTCAGAGCGGCCATCACTTCTGGCCGGCGCGACTCATCGCCCAGGGCACTGACGTAAAATTCGGCGTGCTCCAGTTCGCGGTCGATGTTGACCTCGGTGACGGTGACCCCATGCAGGCGCGGGTCGCTTAGCTCGCGCAAAAAAAGCTCGCTGAGCACCAGCCGCAGCTGTTCGGCCGTTCTTTGTTGTCTGATTTTACTCATGTGTAACTACTTTTTCTCAAGTCTATTCTTGTTCAACCCGCTCGGTGACGTAAAACTCGATGATGTCACCGGGCAGATAATCGCTCCAGCCATCCAGGTTGACACCAAACTCAAAGCCAGTGCGCACTTCGCGCACGCTGTCGGCGTGGTGCTTCAGGCTGCCGATTTTGCCATCAAAGAGCAGCTTGCTCTGGCGGATAAGACGCGCCTTGGCGTTGCGGCGGGCTTCGCCGGTGCGCATGTAGGAACCGGCAATGGACCCCACGCTGCGAATGTGGAACACTTCGCGCACTTCGGCCCGGCCAATGATACGGTCGGTGTAAACGGGGGCCAGCATACCGCGCATTGCCTTTTCTACATCCTCAAACAGCTTGTAGATGACGTTGTAGGTGTTAATTTGCACCTGCTCGCTGTTGGCGGCATTGCGGGCGATGGGATCAGCGTCCACGTTGAAGCCGAGGATGACGGCGTCGGAAGCGGAGGCGAGCATCACGTCGAATTCGGTGATGTTGCCAGTGCTGGCCAACAGGATGTCTACCGTCACTTCCTCGTTGTTGATGTTGATTTTCTTCAGGCTGTTGACGATTGGCTCCAGCGAACCTTGTACATCGGCTTTGACAATGAGGTTAAGCGTTTTGCTTTCGCCTTCCTGCAGTCGGTTGAAGAAATCTTCCAGGCTGACTTTGCGCCCAACGGAAACCACCCCGGCGCGGTTTTTCTCTTGCAGGTCGGCGACAATTTTGCGGGCATCTTTTTCCGACTTGACCACAACAAACTGGTCCCCCGCCTGCGGCATGCCGTTGAGCCCGGCCACGGAAACGGGGGTGGAAGGGCCAGCGGATTTTACGTTTTTGCTGAGGAAGTCGAACATGGCTTTGATACGGCCGTAATGTTCCCCAATCAGCAGCGTGTCACCGTGTTTCAGGGTGCCGTTTTGCACCAGCAGGGTGGCCATGATGCCGCGCCCACGCTCGACGCGGGCTTCCAAAACGGTGCCCGTGGCCGAGGCGTTGGGATTGGCGCGCGGCTTGATATCTTCCGCCACCAGCAGAATACCTTCCAGCAAGTCGTCGATGCCCAGCTTTTGCTTGGCCGAAACGGGCACCACCATCGTGTCGCCATCCCACACGTCGGGCACCAGCCCAATCTCGCTGAGCTGCTGGAATACCTTGTTGGGATTGGCCGCAGGCAGGTCAATTTTGTTCATGGCCACGATAATCGGCACGCGGGCGGCGCGGGCATGGTCAGCCGCTTCTTTGGTTTGCGGCATCACGCCGTCGTCGGCCGCGATTACCAAAATGGCAATGTCGGTAGCCTGCGCGCCGCGAGCGCGCATGGCGGTGAAGGCTTCATGGCCGGGCGTGTCTAAAAAGGTAATGAGCTGCCCGTTCTTTTGGGCCTGGTAAGCGCCGATGTGCTGGGTAATGCCGCCCGCTTCGCCTTGCTGTACGCGCGCTTCGCGAATGACGTCCAGCAGGGAGGTTTTGCCATGATCGACGTGGCCCAGCATGGTGATGACCGGGGGCCGGGGCTGGAGGTCGTCTTCTTTTTCGTTGGCCAGCACCTGCCGCCACTTGGGCTGCTCGGCAATATCGGCCACCTCTTCGGCAACTTCCTTGCCTTCCGAGATGACTTCGTAGCCCATTTCTTCAGCAACGATAGCGGCCGTATCGAAGTCAATCTCCTGGTTGATGTTGGCCATGATGCCATTATTCATCAACTCTTTGATTACATTAATGGGGCTGACGCCCATCAGTTCAGACAGTTCACGAACTGAAATAAAGTCTGGTAGCTGAATTGGTGCTTTTGTCGTCGTCATGTTTCACCCTTCCTCGTACAAAAACTGCTTCACAGTCTCTGGAATTATTCGTGCGGTTCGGCTTGCTTGCTGACCGCAGGCCGCTGGGCGGCGATGGCTGCCAGGTCTGCCTCGCTGACGGTGGTTTTGAGGGCCTGGTTGAGTAACCGGCCGTTCGCCAACACCTTGTCCCAGCAGGCAGGTTGATCACACAGGTAGGCGCCACGGCCGTGTTGTTTTACGGTGGGATCTACCACAACGGTGCCTTCTGGCGTGCGCACCAGGCGCATCAACAGCCGGTTGTCGCGTTTTTCGCGGCAGACAAAGCAGGTGCGCTGGGGAACGTGTTTGGGGCGTAGTAGCTGCTTTTTTTTACTCATCTCGTTTGCCAATAAATTGGCCGCTAATAAATAAATCTTATCCACAAAAATCACCAAGCCACGAAGGGGGCTAAAGCGGCCGTTTCCTGCGTGGCTTGGGGCAAAAATTGTTCAAGTACAGTGTGTGAGCACAGCGGTTGGCCGCAACCCCTATGCTTTGTGAATATTTACATCACTGTCTCCAGTAAACTTTCATCATGGTTAGTGCCGCCGCCAGAAGCCGCTGCGGGAACGGCCGTCTGGTAATACTGGTCTAAAAATCATCCAGGTCGTACTCTTCCCATTCGGGCCGATGGCGGCTGCCCTTGCGCTTACGCTTCACAACCACTTCGCCGGTTTCCTCATCCAGCACCAGCTGCTTGCCTTTACGGCCGCGCCGACGTTCTTCTTCAGACTCCGCCTCTGGTGCGGTAGGACGGGCAATCACCACCGCGGGTTTGGGCTCCGGTTTCTTCTTGGGCGGCGCTTTCACCACCGGCGTCTCAATCAGCGATTGAGACAGGTCGTCGAGGACCGGCTCCAGCCCCTCTTCGGTCGGTTCGGCTTCGGCTTCTTCTTCGGCAACGGCCGTTGCCGGGGCATCGGCAAGTTCTTCTACCTCGGCCACTACCTCTGGCTCAGCTTCGATTACCGGCTCAAGCACGGCTTCTTCCACGGCTGCCTCGGTCTCTTCAACCTCGGCTTCCAGTTTTGCCTCTTCAGGCATCGCTTCCGCTTCTTCCGCGGCTGGTTCGGCTTCAGGCTGTTTGGCCGCTTCGTCGTCCCAACCATTAAAGTTAGTCAGGTGCTCCTGAACCACTTCCAGAGCCTTTTCGCCCAGCCCCTTGATGTTCAAGAAGGCGTCCTCGCCCATGGAGAGGGTCATCATCAGCGCGCCAACGGTTTCAATTTCGGCATCCAGCAGCAAGTTGTGAATACGTCCGGGCAGGTCCAGCACTTCCAGGTCCAGCTGCCACGCCTGATCAGGAATGGATTTGCGCGCTTCGGCGCGGACCTTGCGCTCGGCTTCAAAGTGGGCGGCACGGGAAGCAATAATTTTGCCTTCCACGCCCCCAACCAGCCGATCCAGATTGTAGTAATCTTCGGAGGTGATGGGGCGACCCGCTTCTTTCTTGGCCAGCACTTGCTTGACGGCTTCAACGAGTTTCTCATTGCCAACCACCGTTTTGTCGGCGGCGGGATTATCCAGATTGCGCAACGATTCGGATGCTGCTTCGGTCAGGCTCTTGATGTCGATGCGCCAGCCAGTGAGCTTGGCGGCCAGACGGGCATTTTGCCCTTCGCGGCCAATGGCCAGGGAGAGCTGATCATCGGGAACTATGACAACGGCCGTTTTGCCATCTTCAAAGCTCTCCTCCAAAAAGACGTGGGAAACACGCGCCGGGCTGAGCGCCTTGGCAATAAACGTGTGCTGGTTGGAATCCCACTCGATGACATCAATCTTTTCATCATTTAGCTCGCGCACAATGCTTTGGATGCGCACACCGCGCATACCGACGCAGGCACCTACCGGGTCAACGCCAGGCTGCAGGGCCAGCACGGCCACTTTAGAGCGCTGCCCAGCTTCGCGGGCGATGCTCTTGATTTCTACCTGGCCGTTGTAAATTTCCGGCACTTCCAGTTCCAGCAAACGGCGCAGCAAGTTGCGATGATTTCGGCTGACAAAAATTTGCGGGCCGCGATTGGTGCGGCGCACCTCCAGCACGTAGACGCGAATCTTGTCGTGGGGGCGGTAGCGCTCGCCGGGCACCTGCTGGCTCTTGGGCAGGATGGCCTCGGTGCGGCCCAGGCCAATGGTGAGGTGCTGTCCGCTGACGCTTTGCACCGTGCCGTTGACCAGTTCACCCTCACGACCAGAGAAATCCTCATACAGCTGCTCACGTTCGGCTTCACGGACGCGCTGCAGCAGCACCTGTTTGGCAGTTTGGGCGGCAATCCGGCCGAAAGTAGGCGTGGTGCTGTCTACCATCACCAGATCGCCATAGACGGCTTCCGGGTAACCTTCACGTTGGGCCTGCTCCAACAGCACCTCTGTACGGTTGTTGAAGATGGAATCGACCACCTCTTTTTCGGTGTAGATGGTGGGTTCACCGGTGCGGGGGTCAATATCCACCGACACTTTTTGTTGAGCGCTGATGTTGGTGTCGCGCCGGTAGGCGGAAACCAGGGCCGTTTTGAGCGCATCAAAGACCTCTTCTTTCGGCAGGCCACGCTGTTCACAAATTTCATTGAAGGCTAAGATAAATTCGCTTTTCATAGAGCCAAAACCTTGTTTTCCGTTATCTGCTTCCTTATTTTTTAAGTACAGCTTTGCAGAAGTAAGTTCCGAGTTAAGTGTTGTCCGCTGTACTTGAAGCAGTTTGGCGGAGCGCCTACAGAATTCGGAACAAATTTATGTCAAACTGCACTAAGGCAATCCTTTGGGATTGCTGCAGAAAAGATGCTAACCTCGCTCGATGAGTTTTAAGACAAGAAACAAAAAAAGTGGGGGTTGCCCACTTTCCGCCTTGTGCTCGTCAAATGTGGCGAAAGTATACCACGAGTCACTCTGGCAGGCAACTGGTACGGCCGAGTTTTACCCCAAATTTTTTTAGCGTCGTCACACATGGCGGAGTTGTTTACAATTGGCATATGGAATCTAGCTGGCTGGAGAAACGGCCGTCTGACGTGCCGCTTGTCATTTTGGATACGGAAACCACCGGACTGTACCCCGGTTTGGGGCACCGCGTGGTGGAAATTGGGGCCGTTCGTCTGGAAAACTGGCAGGAAGTGGGCCAGATCAGCACGCTGATCCGGCCAGGGCGCAAGATGGACCCCAAGGCCAGCAGCGTCAACGGCATCACTGATGCCGATTTGCTGGGCCAGCCCACCTTTAGCCAGGTGGCCGATGAGCTGCTGGCGCTGTTGGATGGTGCCGCGATCGTGGCCCACAATGCCGAATTTGACGCCGGGTTCCTGGGGCAGGAGCTGCTTATCCATGGTTTACAGACCAGCGGTGTGCCGGGGGTGTTGGCCAACCCGTGGCTGTGTACGTTGCAGCTGGCGCGGCGGCATTTCCACTTTGGGCGCAACAATTTGGGCCACATCGCCGCCCATTTGGGGGTGCGTATGGGGCGGGCGCACCGGGCGCTGAATGATGTGTACATGACGGCCGAAATTTTCAAGCGGATGGTGCGCACGCTGGAACAGCGGCGGTTGGAAACGGTGGGGGATTTGCTGTACGCGCAGGGCGCGCCGATCTATGCCCCGGCCATCGTGCCGCAGCTGCCAGAAGTGGTGGCGGCGGCGTTGACCAACGGCCGTAACCTGCGCATCCTCTACCTGGGTGAAAACGGGGAGTCTAACCGCGAGATCACGCCGCTGTTTCCCAGCCAGCACCGTAACATCACTTACCTGGTTGCCTACTGCCACCAGGCGCACGATCAGCGGACGTTTCGGCTGGACCGCATTTTTAGTGCCGAGCTGCTCTAACAAGGTGAGCCGGGGATAAGTTTAGCCATCTCCCTGTTGCCATCTGATTCTCCCGACTTTATCATGTCCCCATTCGATTTTTGTTCGAGTTTATAACCCAGCAGGAGCTTTGTTCATGCCAAAAACGTCCCGCAACTCTTTAACCAGCACGCGCAACGGCCGTTTCCTGCTGTTTGGTGTTCTCTACTTTGCCCAGGGGGCGATTGCCACCTATGTGCTGGTCTTCAACAATTTGTATTTGCGGGCGTTTGGCGCGGCGGCGTGGCAGCTTTCGCTGCTGAACGGGCTGCTGGTCGTGCCGTTTATCCTCAAAATTGTCATTGGCATGATGAGCGACAAGGTGAAGCTGCGGCTGCCGCTGTTTGGCACGGGGTACCGACGGCCGTACATCAGCCTGGGCTTGCTGCTGATTTCGGTGGGCGGGATTGCCGCCGCCTTTGTGCCGCCAGTGGAAATGTATCCGCTGTTTGTGATGACGGCGTTGTTCATTGCCCTGGGGCTGGCCATTTACGACACGGTGGCCGATGGGTACGCCATCGACGTGACGCCGCCGGAGGAGCAGGGACAGATTCAGGGGGTGATGGTGGTGAGCCGGGCGTTGGGGCTGGTGCTGCTGGCCTCGGTGTACGGCCGTATCATTGAGCAGTTTGGCTGGACGGTCATCTTTGTTGTGGTCGCCCTGCTGACGCTGACGCCACAAATTTTGCTCCGCTTCACCAACGAACCGACCGAGCGCAGTGATACCCAAACGTTTAGCTGGGAAGCGCTGCGCCGCCTGTGGCGGCCCGATATTTTCCGCTTCGGCCTGTACGCTATTGTCTACTCTGTTGCCGTTTACGGAGCCAATGCCATTGTGGCCCTGTTTGCCAATGAAGGGCTGGGGCAGTCGCTGGTGCAGGTGGGGGATGTGGCCGCGCTGGGCGGCATTGGCATGGTGGTGGGCGGTGCCGTGGCCGCCTACACCATTCGGCGGCCCAACATTTCTATCTGGCAGCAAGGGATGTGGACGGCCGCAGGTGTCTTCTCTATTTTGATGCTGATGGCCCTGGTGGCAAACGAAAACAACATCATGATCATGTTTGTACTGTGGGGCATCTGGCTGTCGGCGTCGGAGCTGATTTACATCACGCTGGCGATGGCCAAGGCGGACCGGCGCATGGGGGCGGGGCAGTATGCCATCTTCATGGCGATTTCCAACGTGGGGGTGGGCATTGGCCAGTCGGCTTCCACCAGCCTGGTGGACACGGTCGATTTCCGCTGGATTTTTGTGGGGCTGGCGGTGGTGAGCCTGCTGTCGTTCCCGCTGCTGGCGGCCATGCGGCAAGATGATGCCCGCGACCCGAACCCGCTCTTAACGGCCGTTTCCGGCAGTTAAGTTTCCGCAAAGCGTTATGGCCTGTGTTATAATTTACCCATACGGATCGATAGAATCGTAATACCAGTTGCCATACAAAATAAACTCATCAGCAAACATGGTGTTACCGTTGAAGAAACACGCTTTGTTTTATTGAATCAACCGAGAATTCGCTTTGCAGAAAAGGGGCATCAAGAAGGTGAAAACGTTTATGCGGCTTTTGGCCAAACGTTTGGTGGCCGGTACCTTGTCTTATATTTTGTTTACAAACCCCTTAGTGACACTGCCATCATTATTAGCGCAAGAGACATGAGCCGGAAAGAGAGAAGACAGTATGGCCGAAAATAAAAAATCTTCAATTTCTCAAGCCAGCAGCTACGAAGAGATCGGTGAGTTTTGGGATACGGCCGATTTTACTGATCACGACAATCTCAAAGAGCCAGATGTGGTTTTTGAGATAAGAGACAGCATACGTATTGAAGCGGAACTGCTGAGCAATATTGAGAAAATTGCCAATGCTCAAGGGATCGGTGCGGAGACACTCATTAATCTTTGGCTGCAAGAAAAAGTCCAAAAACTGCTGCCCTCAGCCTAAACGGAACCGCTGTTTGAGGCTCTGTTTAGCCGAATTATTTGCTTTATCTCTGCGCTTTCCGCGCCCTCCGCGGTTAAGTTATTCCCCGAAGAACGTATCTAAATTGGCCAACACATCATGCAGAGAGCTGTAACGATGGTGCACGTGGCTGAAATCGGCCGTTTTGGTCTGCGCGTTGGGGATGGCAATTACCATCATGCCGGCGCGGGCGGCGGCCAGGCTGCCAGGGCCGGAATCCTCCAGCGCCAGGCAGTGTTCGGGCAAGATGCCCAGCCGCGCAGCGGCCAGCTGGTAAATTTCGGGGTGCGGCTTGCCGTGGGTGACCTCGTTCCCGGCGGCGATGGCCCGGCAGCGATCGTGCAGGCCAAGCTGG
>CAUJGI010000763.1 GCA_963169155.1 Chloroflexota bacterium | reverse complement strand
GAGCAGGGTGGAAACGGCCGTTGCGCCAATGCCAGCCACGCTCACTCCGGCCAGCGCCAGCTCCTGTGTGTCTGGCGCGGGCACGGGCGTGGGCAGCCCAATCTCGCGGGAGACGATGTAGCCCGCATTCTCCAGGGCGTGCTTCAGGTGATGCACGTAATCGATCCCTTCCAGCGGCGCGGTGGCGTGCAAAACCCGGAAAAAGTTGACGTAGCAGAGCCGGATGCCGCGCTCGCGGGCGAAGTGGGCCCAGTTGTGGCTGGCGGCATGAAAATCGAGCGGAATCATCTCTTCTGGGGTGAACTGGTGAGCCAGAACCACCTGGGGCGCGCGCCGCTTGGCCACAAACCAATCCCCTTTTTGGTGGCGGGATTCGGCAAAATAAACCAGCGACAAATCGTTGTCGGCCATCGCCTCGACCGTTTCGTCCAGGTGCATTTCGTGGCCCAAAATCATATTCCCGGCAAAGGCAACGAGGGGGCTGAGAACGGCCGTTTGCCCCAAAGTCCGCTCTAGCAACTCCTTCTCTGGCCAGGCGTAGCTGACGGGGCGGGGTAGCAGCGCCAGCCCGTTGGCCTGAATTTTGCGCGCCAGGGCCACATCGTACCCCAGCCCGATTTCGCCAATGGTGGGCAAATCCCCGGCAAAGACGAGCGTTTGGGCGTCGTGGCAGCTGGCCTGGGTGTAGGGCAGCCGTTCGCGCAGCTCGGTGGCCAGGTGGCGCACCAGATTTTCCGGGCCGTGCAGGTAGTTCCAGTGGCCGACGCGGGGCGCATCGGGGCGGGGTTGGGCTGGAGCTTGGGGGGTGAGCTGGCCGGTTTGCCGCAGCCGGTTCAGCGTTAGTTCTGGTAGGGAGAGGTGGGTGGCGCCGTTGCTGGCCAGCATCTCCACCAGCTCCGTCAGCGGCAGCCCGGCGCGGATGGCGGCGGCCTGGGCGTCGTCAAAATCGACGCAGATGGCCATGCGGTTGTTTTGTCCTTCCCACTGCTGGCGGCGCTGCAAAACCCGGCTGGAGGCGACGCCGCCCGCAACGGCCAGGGTGAGTGAAAGTAGGCGGGATAGTTTCAAATTTTTCTTCTCCGTCTGTCCATTTTCCCGGAAAATTTGGTAACTGAAGCTTTCAACGTGGGTATTTTCCGGGAAAATCAGGTTGCGATTTTACCCTCACCCCAGCCCTCTCCCTCCGAGGGAGAGGGGGCCAGATTCCCTCCCCCTGAGAGGGGGAGGGTTAGGGTGGGGGTTTTATTTCTTAAGCATCTTTACCGTGTCGGTGCGGGTGAACTGGACGGCCGTTTGCCACACCCGCCATTTTTCACCCCAGGTCGGTGCCCAGCGGGCAATCTCAATGCGATCGGTGACGCCGCGGTGCAGCCGATCGGCCAGGGTGATGAGCGGTTTTTGCTGGGTGCGGCGCAGCACATAGGCCAGGTCCATTTGGGCGATGCGCTGCCGCAGGCTTTTGGGCGTTTTGTCTGCCAGCTGCGGCAAAATGTGCTCGGGCAGCGGTGCGCCGACCAGCTTTTGCGCCAGCGTCAGCGCCGCCAGCACGTAGCCTGCGCTTTTGGCCTCGACAACCCGGCGCAAAAAGTCATCCCACTCCACCTGGTTGGCCTGGGTGATCACCAGCAGGTCGGTGAGCTGCACAAAGGAGGGGGCACCCTGGATGAGGTGAAAGCTGAAGTGCAGGCAGATGTGGTGCAGCAGGTCGGTGGGGTTGAGGACGTGGCAGGGGTGTTGGGCGAGTACGGCCGTTGCCGCACGCTCACGTATGTTGGGCGTAATATCTACCTTTAGGCCAAACCAGGATTCTTCCAGCGAACTGTGCGGCTCCACTGTGCGATCCAGACTGGCCGACAGATAAGGGTTTGGTGTGGCGTTCCTGTCTGTAGATTGTTCGCGGCGAAAAGTGCTGGTGTGTTTGGTGACTCTGGCCCCGGTTTCGGCCGATTTATGCTTGCCCCCATAGCCCAAATCCCGCAGCAGCGCTTCGGCCTGGGGCAGTTCTTCGGGCTGAAACAGCAAGTCAATGTCATTCATGGGTCGCAGCGCGGGTTCGGCATAGTAACACGCGGCCAGATGGACGCCTTTCAGGCAAAGGGGCTGCAACTTTGCCTGGCTGCAGGCGGCCAAAACCTGCGCCAGTTGTTCATAAATGGCGCTGCTGCGCTGGGCCTGAGCTTTGTGCGTAATAGCCAGCTTGGCCATCGTTTTGGCCGGAAGGGGCAGCTGCCACTGGGCCAAAATATGATGAACCTGTGGGGCCAGGCCAAAAGCAATGGCCCGTACAGCAAAATTATCCCAATTGATTTGTTGGGTTTGGCTAAACCATCTATCGGGTTGTTGCTGGGGGCGTAAAACGTCTAAAAGTTGTTGCGTTGTTGCCAGGGCTGTTTGGGCTGTCATGCAATTTTTGCGTTAATTTTGGTCAAAGAGAGACACATTACCAACCGACACAGCAGGTTTATGGCAGATTCTTAAACATCCAAAGGGAAATTAGTGGCTGCTAAAAGTAATCTGGGTTAATTCTTCGTGCTTGGTAATCGCTGGTTTCTTGTACATTTACCTTCTCCTGCTAGATGGATTGGATTTGTAAAACAAAAATAGGGGAATGACTGAATTAGTGGCTGCTGAACGTAATCTGGGTCAGTTCTTCGTGCTTGGTGATTGCTGGTTTTTTGTACATTTTTTTCTCCTGAATTAAGACAATGGGCCGTCCCTGGCGGTAACGTGCCTCCCTTTGACCAAATCTTTCACCTGTTTCTGGGCGCATTCCAAACGTTCCCTGGTTTGTTAAGTTGAATTGGAGCGGATTGTGATATCGGTAACGGTTGGCTTTTTTGCCAGAACCTATGGTGAATAGTATAACCAGTTTACTCGTTTCGACAATTTGTACGCACTTATGAAACTATTGGATTCATTTTCCTCCGGCCTTCAGCCCTACGAAGTGTGGCTCTGGCAATGTGCTGTTCATTGGCGGCAGCCAGAGGCTGCGCTTTTGCCCGATGGCGTGGATTGGCCAGCATTGGCTCGGGTTGGGCTGTGGAACCGGGCGCAGACGCTGCTGCTTGGTTTTTTGCAGGCGCGGCAGGTTTTGGCTGAACTGCCAGCCGCAGATTTAGCCAGTTTGCAAGAGGGCGCGGCCAAGTTTCGGCAGGATGCGGCCGTTATGGGCGAGTCGCTGCAAATTTACCTGCAAAAAGCCAAAGAGCGGGAGATTGACACGGCAGTTCTCAAAGGTCTCTCCGTCTCGGCGAATGTGTATGGGGATACGGCCGTTCGCCCCGGCGGCGACATTGATGTGCTGGTGCGGCAGCGAGATGTGGCCGGCAGCATAGAAATTCTGGACGAAATGGAGATTGGCCAGAACTGGCCTAATCTGATGGACGACCGCTACTATGAGCGGCACCATCTGCACCAGCAGCGCTGCACGCCAGATTTGCGGCTGTGGTACGAGGTGCATTGGGCGCTCGACCATCCCCTGACGCGGCTGACGGTTGATTACGAGGCTTTGATGGATCGCACGACGCCCGGCACGCTGCTAGGCGCACCCGTGGCCGATTTGGCTTTGCCCGACCTGCTGCTCTGCCTGACAATTCATCTGGTGAAACACGCTATCTACCTGCCCAGAGTGCTGGACCACCCCGACCTGGCGCGCATCATTTTGGCTGACGGCATGTTGATGTATTTTGTGGACGTGGCCGAAGTGGTGAAGCAGTTCGAGGGCGAGATCGACTGGCCGCAAACGGTTGAATTGGCCAAAACATGGGGCGCAGCGGAGATGTTGGGCGCGGTGCTGCAAGTGTGTGCGGGCTACCTGGCTGCGCCGGTACCGGGGTGGGTGTTGGCTGTTTTGCCAGCGCCTGGGCCAAACCGGGTGAAGCAGCGGGTGATGCACAAGGTGGTGGCGTATGAAACGGCCGTTTACCTCGGCAATTCACCCAGTAAATTGTGGAAATTCTTGCTCATCACCAACGGCGCGTTTATTTTACGGCCGATTCGCCTGCTGGATTTGTTGGAATATTGTTTTCCGGGGCGGGATTATTTGCAGCGCAAGTACGGCAGTGGCTCGATTTGGCGCGGTGTGTACCACTTTTTACGGGCGATGGGGCAGTACGGCCGTATCACCCTCGACACATTTTATTTCACCTGGGAGCGCTACTGGCGGCTGCGGCGGCAAAATTACAGCACCTCCCTCTTCAACCGGCTGGAAGTGGACGCATGACCGGATTGCGGGCGGTGTGGATCCCGTGGCGGCAGCGGCCTGCCGTGCAGCAAACCACCTTTTTGCTGGCCATCGATGGCGTAACCA
>CAUJGI010000762.1 GCA_963169155.1 Chloroflexota bacterium | reverse complement strand
GGGGTGTTTTCGGCCGTTACCGTACATTCCAGCTTCTCTCAAGCAGTCGATCTGCTGCTGGAGATTTTCGGTACGGTGGAGGTGCCCTGGCAGGAAGTCAACCGGCTGGTGCGCGGCGACGTGGACCTGGGGCTGGGCGGTTCACCCGACGTGCTGCATGCCATTTACGGCGAGCTGGGCGAAGACGGCCGTTTCCACGGCATTGCCGGTGATTCCTACATCCTGCTGGTGACGTGGCAGCCCGACGGCACGGTCAGTTCACACAGCATCCACCAGTTTGGCAGCGCCACGCTGGACGAGGATTCACCCCACTACGCCGACCAGGCCCCCATTTTTGTGGCGCGGGAATTAACGCCGGTCTGGTTCAGCGAAGCCGACATCCTGGCACATTTGGCACAAGAATACCGGCCGGGGGAAGAAAACGGCCGTTAACCCACCCCATCCCACCGTCAATTTCCGCCTAAAGTGACCTTTTTGAGGGTAAACCCTCACATTTCGCGAGGGTTTACCCTCATTTGCTCTGGGGAAATGGAGATAGAAACGGCCGTCTCACCTGATTGACTCATTTTTCGACAACCGTTACCTTATACACGAGTGAAAAGAAATAGGTTGGGTCCATTTCTATAAACCGATCAACAACTCATTGACACTTATTGGAGCAAACAAATGAATTCAACTTTCAAGACCGATGTAGTGATCGTTGGTGGTGGGCCAGGTGGTGCCGCCAGTGCCGTATTCCTCGCTGAAAGAGGCCTCAAAGCAATTATTATTGAAAAAGAAGAGTTTCCCCGCTTTCATATTGGTGAATCAATGACCGGTGAATGCGGCAATATGGTGCGTCGACTGGGTTTGACCGAAGCAATGGACAGCGTTCCCCGGACAATTAAACCGGGCGTCATTGTGTATGGTCAGGGAGGCAAAAACAGCTTCGAGATTCCTGTGATGCGCCGCAACGAAGCAGGCGAGCTGGAACAAACATTTACCTGGCAGGTACGCCGGGGCGAATTTGACCAGATGCTGTTAGACAAAGCGCAGCAGGATGGCACCGTGATTTTACGCGGCAAAGCGGTCAAAGTCCTAACCGACGAAACAGGCACTCCCTGTGGCGTGCAGGTCCGCCGGGACGATGGCCAGCTGATTGATGTGCTGGCCGAAGTTGTGCTAGACGCCTCTGGGCAAACCACCTTCCTCTCTACCCAAGGCATCACTGGCGAGAAAGAGCGTGGCAACTATGATCGGCAAATTGCCATCTACACCCACGTCAAAGGCGCCAAGCGTGATGAAGAAGACCACACCCTCATTTTCTACGAAAAGAAGAACCATTGGGCCTGGTTCATTCCGTTGGATGACGAAACGGTTAGCATTGGTGTAGTAACCCCGTCCGATTATTACCGCGATACCAAAGAGGATATGCGCGAATTTTTCCTACGCGAAATCCACAAAATCAATCCGCAGCTTTCCTTGCGTGTGCCCGATGTAAGTTTGGTTGAAGAAGTGCGCGCTACTTCCAACTACTCTTACCATATTCGGCGCTTTACGGGCAAAGGCTTTTTGTGCGTCGGTGATGCCCATCGCTTCATTGACCCCATCTTTTCTTTTGGCCTGCACTTTGCCCTTACCGAAGGCAAACTGGCAGCTGATGCCATTGCCGGTTATTTACTGGATGGCGTTGGCAAGGACCAGGAAAACCCGTTCGCTGAATACGAGCGCTACTGTGAACTGGGCATGAACACGATCCAGGATGTGCTGGACTGTTTCTGGGAGCAGCCCACCGCGTTTGCCTTCTTTGTCCACTCCCGCTACGTCGATGATTTTATCGATCTGTTTGCCGGGCGAGTGTACCAGGAGCAGCCGTCACGCGGACTGCAAGCCGTTCGCAAGGTCAATGCCAAGCAGCTTGGTCTGCAACAGCCTGTACTCGAACCACAACCTCAACATTAGCTTCCCTCTTCCCTCCCTTTAGAAAGAAGGTGCTGCACGGTGAATTGCAAACCGGGTCGCAACAGCGTGCAGCCCTTCCTTCTGCCCAACTTTAGAAACACATTTCATAAATAGTAGAGGTACACACCCATGAAACTTACTTTGGCTACGACCAAATTGTCTAAGCCGCTGCTTGGCCAAAGCTCCAACCGGCAATGGATTTACTTTTTACTGCTGGCTATTTTTTACATAGGTTGGATCACGTTTATGACGCTCTCTAACCAGTGGGCGCTGTTTCAGGATTACTGGCCTGCCTCTTTAACCATGGTGCTTGGCTCTTTTGTGGCGGGTATCACGGCCGAAGGCGGTGGTGCCGTGGCTTTTCCCGTTTTTACCAAGGTGTTGCATATTGCGGCGGCGGATGCACGCACCTTTAGCCTGATGATCCAATCATTTGGAATGGGCATGGCCAGTATTTTCATTGTGACACGGGGCATTCGCGTGCTGCCGCGGGTTATTTTGTATGTCTCCTTGGGCGGCATTTTCGGGCACCTGTTGGGTCTTTTCTGGTTTCCCCTGCCCGCGCCGTATCCCAAAATTCTCTTTACCTTCGTAACAACCGCATTTGGTGTGGCCTTGATTATTTCGCGTTGGGGGCTGCAATGGACGCCACGAATGGACCTATCCGACTGGAATCACAAACATCGCCTGATTTTTTTGTTTTTGGGCATGTTAGGCGGGGTTTTTGCGGCCAATGTTGGTTCAGGTATTGACGTGGTAACGTTTATGGTGCTGACGTTGATGTTTGGCATCAATGAAAAAGTCAGCACCCCAACCACCGTTATCATCATGGGGCTAAACTCAATTGTGGGATTTATCTTTCATGGTGTGGTAGCCCAGGACATTTCGCCTGACATCTGGCGTTACTGGCTGGTGGCGGTACCGGTAGTTGTGGTAGGCGCTCCGTTAGGTGCTTTTGTGGGGTCAAAGATTAGTCGAGACGCAGTGATTGTGTTTTTGATAACGCTGATTTCCATAGAGCTGATCACGACGGTAGTGCTGGTGCCGTTTACGGCCGTTACCTGGCTCGTCACCGCCATCGTAACCCTTTTCTTTGGGCTCAGCTTTGCCGCCATGCTGTACTATCGGCACAATCACATGCCCCAAATGAGTGCCGACAGTCCGGGTTAGTTTTTTACCTTCTCGTGCCAATTTTTTGGCAAAAGCCAAGTAGAACGTTAAGTGCAGTTTGGCGTAAATTTGTTCCGAATTCTGTAGGCGCTGTGCCGAACTGCTCGAAGTACAGCGGGCAGCACAGAACGCGGAACTTACTTCGGCAAAGCTGTACTGAGTCAGAAGTGAGCGCCCATTTGGCCATTATTTTGCCAGAAAAAAAATGGCCTGATTTTTATCAGGCCATTTTTGATCACCTCTAACTTACTCTCTAAGGGGCGTTTACCCTAAATTTCCCGTGATCACCATCACGCCGATGGCACCCATGACAATGTTGAGCAGTACCAGCAGGGCCAGCACCAGCCGCTGCCCTGGGGTAAAGCTGCCCCAGGCAAACCCACCCCTGGAACGGCCGCTGCGCTCTTCACTGAAAAGAGTCTCCTCACTGGCCAGATCGTCATCCAGCGAGCCGCCACGGGTACTCTTGCGGCGCAGCTGATCAAACTCGTCGTCATCGTCCAGCGGCGGCAAATCTTCCATACGCGGTGCCGCGCTGGCCGGGCCTTCATCATCGCCAAACAAATCTTGCCGGAAAGAAGCAAAGTCGTCATCATCGTCATTAAAAATATTGCGGTTGTCGGTCATGAGCTGGTACCTCTCATCAGTTTGTGCCGTAAACTGTCTGGCTGGAAATTCAAATCTTCGGCAATTCCGGTAAAGCAGGCGACCAACCGAAGAGTGCTGGTATTGTAACTGAAAGTATGGAAAAACGAAACAATAACTTTACCATAATTAGTTTGAGCGCAGGGTCACGTCGGCGGCGGTGATGGTGTGTTGTTGACCAGCCGCGTCGCGCACCAGCAGGTGCCCGGCGGCATCGGTGCCTTCAGCCATGCCCTGGAGGCTGCGATTGGTTTGCGGATAGCTCACCTGCACTGGCTGACCCAGGGTGATGAGCCGCTCTTGCCAGGCCGCATGTGGGGAACGGCCGTTCCCCACACCATCGTACAAAGCCTCCACTCGCCCCAAAAAAGCCGCCAGCAGCGGCAGGCGCGGCACAAACTGCCCGCTGGCCGCCAGCAGGCTGGTGGGCGGCGTGATGCCCTCCGGCAGCTGGTTAGCGGGAATATTCACGTTGATGCCAATACCGACGATGGCCCATTGCAGACGGCCGTCTGCGTCAAACTCCCCCTCCTGCAAAATGCCGCTCACTTTGTGCCACACGCCCGCCTGCCGCACCATTACATCATTGGGCCACTTGATGCCCACCGCCAGCCCAGTTGAGGCAGCGATGGTTTCGGCGGCCGCCAGACTGACCAACATCGTGAGCCAGTTCATCTGCTCCGCGGGCCAGTGGGGGCGAAACAGCATGGACAGCAGCAGCGAACTGCCCGGCGGCGCTTCCCAACGGCGTGTCAGGCGGCCGCGCCCCTGCCGCTGGTATTCGGCCAGCAGCACAAAACCGGCGGGCGGCTCATCTGGTTTGCCCTGCCGTATCATCGTTTTGAGGAGGTCATTGGTGGAATCGACCTCGGGCAGCATCTGGCAGGTTTGCCCCAGCCAGCGCGTGGTAAGGGATTGAGTAACGGCCGTTGCCGATAAATTATCCATCATAACCTACCTCTTGCCCGACCAGGCCGGATAAAATTTGTATAAAATTATGTTTGACATCATGCCATCTCCGCCTATAATTGGAACAAATCCTGGGTATCTTACCACCGTCTTCCGCACGTCGACACACAAATCGTCTTCCCCACATGCATCCTGGATTTCCACCACAATTTGCCTTGTTTACCTTCTGAACATCCGGTAAGATTATTAAAAAATTATTATAGAGAGTAATGGAAATGACAGCAGACGCCTCCCCTAAATTCTCCTCGCAGCAGCAGCCAGACGATGCCTATTGGGCTGCCTTGTTTGAACAAGAAGAAGCCCTGCTGCCCAACGAACCCCGGCCAGACATGCCGACCAACAGCAGTTGGGCACCCATTGATCAACGGATCGACGGCCGTTTCCGCTGGTCGGATGGAGGCAGCGAACCCACCGCTGATCCCTGGCAGCTGGCTCAGGAGATCATGGCGGCCGACGATGCCCTTTCGCTGCCGGTGACCGGATTTAACAAGGGTGGCCTGCTGGTACACTGGCAGGGGCTGCAAGGATTTGTGCCCGCCTCGCAGCTCATCGACTTCCCCCAATTTCATCTAGAAAGCGAACGGCTGAGCGCGCTGCGCCAGTGGCAGTCGGAAAAGCTGACGCTCAAAATCATAGAGCTGAACCGCGAGTTGAACCGGCTGATTTTGTCTGAGCGGGCCACCCTG
Organism: Chloroflexota bacterium; assembly: GCA_963169155.1. Lineage (GTDB taxonomy): Bacteria > Chloroflexota > Anaerolineae > Promineifilales > Promineifilaceae > Leptofilum. Next base: position 3,003 of record CAUJGI010000762.1, on the reverse strand, counting down.
GTGGAGGCCGACGAGCGGGAACAGCTGTTTGTGCGCATCGAGCCGGGGCAGACGCGCGAAGGAACCATTACGAATCTGACCAACTTTGGCGCGTTTGTGGACCTGGGCGGCGTGGAAGGGCTCATTCATATTTCCGAGCTTTCCTGGAGCCGGGTCATTCACCCCAGCGACATCTTAGAGCCGGACCAGCAGGTGAAGGTGAAAGTGCTGAGCGTGGATTCGGAAAACGGCCGTGTCGCCCTCAGCCTCAAACGACTCAAAGATAATCCGTGGACGACAGTTGACCAGCGGTTTCAGCCAGGTCAGATGGTCGAAGGCGTCATCACCAACGTGGTCAACTTCGGCGCCTTTGTCCTGATTGAAGATGAACTGGAAGGGCTGATTCACATCTCGCAGCTCGCCGAAGGTGTCTTCCTCCACCCACGCAAAGTTGTGCAAAAAGGGCAAATCGTTGTGGCTCGCATCCTCAAGGTGGATGGTGCCAACAAGCGGCTGGCCCTCACGCTGCGCGGCCTCGACGACGACAGCGGCGAGTAAAAGGGAAAGTAATTGGTAATTAGGTAATTGAAACCCCAATTACTCAATTACTTGATTACCCAATTACTTAATCATAATGTACTGGTATGGCACGAACAAAATCATCTGGTGGCAGCAAAACCCCTGCCCCACCCCCGCCCACCAGGGATGAACGGCTGATTAACAGTCTGATGCCCTGGCGCATTGAGATCGCTGGCATCGTCCTCTTCACCATCTCCTTTCTTATTTTCCTGGCCCTGCTAAGTTTGCCCAACAGCGCCTGCCCCGGCGTCTGGCTCTGCCTGTTTCGCGAGGGGTTTGGCTGGGGTGCCTACCCGCTGCTGCTGTCGGTCTCAGCCGCTGGGCTGCACCTGACGCTGCGCCAGGTGGAAAAGCCGTACCAGGTGCGGGCAGCCCAGGTGATTGGTTTTGAGCTGGTACTGCTCACCCTGCTGCCGCTGAGCTACCAGCTGAGCAGCACCACCCTGCCCGAAGCCCACCTGGGCCAGGGCGGCGGGCTGGTTGGCTGGGCGTTGTCGGAGCCGCTGCTGGACTTTTTTGGTGGCTTTCTCACCAACGGCTTTTACCTGCTGCTGCTAACCTACGGCGTCAGCCTGATGGTGGGGTTCACCTGGGATGATTTTCTGGCCGGGCTCAACACCCTCTCTATGCGCCTGCGCCAGCTTTCGCAGGAATTGGCCCCGCCAGACGCTGCGGCGCGTACGGCCGTTCCCCCCCAACGCGCTGCCCAGCTCCCCCTGCCCGAACCGCCACCAGCCCCTAACCCCGATGAACTGCTGATTATTGACGATACGGCCGTCTACACCGATCCCGCCAACCGCAGCAAACGCTTGCCGCCCTTCACCCTGCTGGAAGAAGGTGCCGAATACGTACTCACTCCCGAAGAAGTGGACCAGAAAAAGCGCATCATCGAAGAGACGCTGGCCCACTTTGGCCTGCCCGCCACCGTCACGCAAATCCAGCGCGGCCCGGCCATCACCCAGTTTGGCGTCGAGCCGGGCTACGTTGAGCGCATCGGTCCCGATGGTGTGCCCCACCAGCAGAAGGTACGCATTAGCCAGATTGCCGCGCTGCGCAAAGATCTGGCGCTGGCCCTGGCCGCCACCCGGCTGCGCATCCAGGCCCCGGTGCCGGGGCGCGGCATTGTGGGGGTAGAGGTGCCCAATTCGGAAACGGCCGTTGTCCGCCTGCGCTCTATCGTGGAATCCCCGGACTACAACCGGTTCAACTCGCCCCTGGCGGTGGCCCTGGGCAAAGACGTTTCCGGCGCGCCCATCGCCATCGACCTGGCCAAAATGCCCCACCTGCTCATCGCCGGGACCACCGGCTCCGGCAAGTCGGTGTGCATCAACACGCTTATCACCTGCCTGGTGTTCAACAACACCCCAGACAATCTCCATCTGGTAATGATCGATCCCAAAAAGGTGGAGCTGATCCGCTTCAACGGCCTGCCCCACCTCATTGGCCAGGTGGAGGTAGAGGCGGATCGGGCGGTGGGCGTGCTGCGCTGGCTCACCGCCGAAATGGACCGCCGCTACGAGATGTTTGCCCAGGTGAACGCCCGCAACATCGGCGGCTACAATCGTAAGGTGGCGGGCGACAAAACGCGCAAAAAGTTTCCCTACATCGCTGTCTTCATTGATGAGCTGGCTGATTTGATGTACACCTATCCGGGCGACGTGGAGCGCACCCTGTGCCGCCTGGCGCAAATGGCCCGCGCCACAGGGATTCATCTGGTGGTGGCCACGCAACGGCCGTCTACCGACGTCATTACCGGGTTGATCAAGGCCAACTTTCCCGCCCGGCTCTCTTTTGCCGTCGCCTCCAACGTCGATTCCCGCGTCATTTTAGACACCGTTGGCGCGGACCAGCTGCTGGGCAAAGGCGACATGCTGTTTTTGTCGCCCGAGGCCAGTGCCCCGGCCCGTGTTCAGGGCGTCTTCCCCGCCGATATCGAGATTGAGCGCATTGTCAACTTCTGGCACAACAATACCCCCGCCGACTTCAAACCGATGCCCGCCCCCTGGGAAAGCCTCATCGCCAAGTACGCCCTGCTGGACGAAACGGACAGCCTGCTGGAAGCGGCCATCGAGCTGGCCCAGAAAAACGACACCATTTCCGCCTCCTTCTTGCAGCGCAAGCTGCGCCTGGGCTACCCCCGCGCCGCCCGCCTCATGGAGCATTTGTATGAGATGGGGCTGGTTGATGATCCGCAGTCCGGCGGCAAAACCCGCCGTACCCTGGTGGACGAAGATGACGATCCGCTGGATGATTTGTTGGGTTCGTGATGAGTGAAACGTGATGATCCGAGATGAATCACGTTTCACTTAAATCATTCTTGACTTCACCGCTCCTACCGTTCACTATTGGCATCCACCAACCGGCTAATCTGCTCCGGGCCACCGAGGACGCCGAGCACCTGCCCCACCTTGAGGCGGCGGTCACCAGCGGGATGGAAATCGGAAC
>CAUJGI010000761.1 GCA_963169155.1 Chloroflexota bacterium | reverse complement strand
CTGCTTATCATTCAGTGCTTTCACCACAATGAGCAAGTCTAAATCAGAATCGGCCGTAAAATCGCCCCGCGCCTTAGAGCCGAAAAGCCACAAATTGCACAAAGCCCCGTCAAGATAATCTTTCTATCGTGAAGAGTAATCCAGTATGGCCTGACGTTCATATTCATGTAGGTGAGAAGGCAAAACATTCATAACAAATGACCTCGTTCTGTTAAAAATCGCTCAATGCGAGCTACAAATCTTGCCGCGTTCTCAAGATTCTCAGAAGCTGTTTCATAGCTTAAGGTTTCCAGATCATAATCTGCATTGTGACGCTCATCCATTGACTGACCATAAGTGTCGCTATACTCGGGTTCAATGAGTCCAGTTTTGACAAAATGTTGGCGGAAAGCAGCAATTACACCAGAATGCTTGCTACGCTCCAACCCCTTGGTTGCGAGCAAAGCATTGGCGGCATAAAAGGTAGCATAATAAGCTCGATTAACCGCTGTGATGTAATCCTCGTGGTTCATCACCAATTTGCCCGTTTCTACAGCTTGTTGGGCACGGGTAAAATATTTGGCAATTTTCTCTTTGGTTTCTGCGCTCATAGCCATAATGGTGCATTATAGCATAACTGGCCGGGCTAATAAGCCCCTCGTCCAAAGAGGGAGTGGGGAATGGTTTGCAGCAAAATGCGGATGTCTAGAGCAACGGACCAGTTTTCGATATAGTAGATGTCCAGCAGGCAGAGTTCGTCAAAGGTCAGGTCGGAACGGCCGCTTACCTGCCACAGCCCGGTAATGCCGCCAATCACGCTCAGGCGCTGCATGTGCCACGGTTTGTATTCGGCCACCTCTTGCGCCAGCGGCGGGCGCGGCCCCACCAGGCTCATCTCCCCACGTAACACGTTGTAAATTTGCGGCAGCTCATCCAGACTGGCGCGGCGAATAAAGCGGCCCACCCGCGTCATGCGCGGATCCTCCTTCATTTTGAAGATGGGGCCATCGGCCTGGTTAAACTGCTTCAGCGCCTCTTTGTGCCGGTCGGCATCCACCACCATGGAACGAAACTTGACCATTTGGAAGGGACGGCCGTTTTTGCCCACCCGCGCCGCTTTGTAAAACACTGGGCCAGGCGAGTCCAGCTTAATCGCCACAGCAATAATGCCCATTACCAGCAGGGCCGGAATGCCGCCTATAAGCACGACCGCCAGGTCCAACAGCCGCTTGGCCACTTGCTGCGCCTGGTTGATGCCCACTTCACGAATGCCCAGCGTAGGAATGCCCGCCATGTTGTTGAACTCCACCCGATTCATGCTGAGCTGCAAAAGATCGGGCACCACCTGGGCCGAAACGCCGTGCTGCTGGCACACTTGCAGCATTTGGGAAATTTGTTGGTGCATCTCGCCAGGCAGGGCAATAAAAACGGTGTTCAGCTGCGGCCGTTTGGCTACCATCCGGGGTAAATCGGCAAAGGTGCCCAGGTTGGGAATCCGTCCCAAACCAATGTTGTTTTCGCTTAGACCATCGTGCAGGTAGCCAATGGCCTGGTAGCCCAGGTCGGGCCGGGCCAGCAGGGTGCGGATGAGGCTGCGCCCCACTTCGCCTGAGCCAACAACCAGCACCTGGTCGGCCAGAATGCCCCGCTGGTAGAGGGCGCTCAGCAGTGTCCGGCGCACCAATCGGGCCACGCCCACAAGCAGCACAATGGCCAGAAACACCCAGACGAGCATCAGGCGCGAAAATGGCTCCGGCTGCACAAAGAAGGCAATCATACTCATCAAGCCTACCCCGGCGGCGGTAGCATAGGTGATGCGCGACATTTCGTCCACCCAAAACTCGCCCCGTTTGCGCCGCCAGACGCGCACCTGGACAAACGTGATGATGAGCAAGACGTTGAGCACAACCTGCTGGCTGAAGTAACGGCCGTATGGCTCAAAAAACTGCTCACTCACCGGCAGGAACCACTGCCACTGGTAGCGAACCACATAGGCCAGGGCAAACCCGACATTGATCAGAAGCAGGTCGGTGAGGATAGTGATAAAACGGATGCGTTGATGACTCATTATTTTTCAGGCCACAAAGAACACAGAGAATTTAGAGATTTTTGTAACTATACAGCCTCTCTGGCTGTGGCCGGCGTCTCGCCGTGCCACCCAACCGGCACGGTCAGGAGACCGGCCGGAGCACATGTATAGGTGCAGATTTTTACTCATTTTCCTCTGTGCCCTCTGTGGCAAATTTGTTTTGCAGGGCGCGGTGGTAAACAACGGCCGTTGCCCGCCCCGCGCGCTCCCAGGAAAAAGTTTGGGCATGGGCCAGCCCTTGTTGGCCAAGTTTATCGCGTAAATCATGGTTGGTGAGAACGGCCGTCATCTGATTGGCCAACGTTGCTACATCGTCAGGGGCAAACAGCAGCCCGGCCTCGCCCACTGCTTCTGGAATGGACGAGCTGCTAGAGGCAATCACCGGCGTGCCGCAGGCCATCGCCTCCACCACCGGCAGGCCAAACCCCTCATACACCGAGGGGAAAACCAGCAGTTCGGCGGCATTGTACCAGAGCGGCAGGTCCTCATCCGGCACGTAGCCGGTAAAAATGACCCGTTCAGTCAGCCCCAGTGCCTGCACCTGGCGGAAGATGTCGTTGTACAGCCATCCTTTGCCGCCAACCAGCACCAGCTTGAGTGTGGGATCATCCAGGCGGGCGAACGCCTCGATAAGTACCGGGATATTTTTGCGCGGCTGGAGCGTGCCCACGTGCAGCACAAATCGGCCCAGGCCGTGCTTTTGCCGAAAAGCCGCCACTTCCGCCGGGGGCAAGGGGTGGTAAACTGCATCGACGCCAGGTACCACCACGTCAATTTGGGCCAGCGGCACGCCCAAAAAGCGGTGCACGTCCTGGCGGCTCGATTCGGAAATGGTGATAATGCGCCGGGCGCGCTGGCAGGAGCGGCGCGTCTGGCTGCTGAGGTACCAGCGCTGCAAAGCCGGGAAGCGCTCCGGGAAATGGTAGAAGCTCAGATCGTACACGGTGATGACGCTGGGGCAGGGGGCCAGCAGCGGGGTGACAAAGGCCATGCTGTGCAGCAGCTTTAATCTGCGCCGCCACGCCTGCCAGGGCCAGACTACCTGTTCCCACAAGATGCGCTGTAGGCGGTTTTCGGTAGACAGGCGGCTGGCAACGGCCGTAATTCCTGGCTTATCCCTAAATAAATTTTTCTGTTGCGTAAAGACAACGTAAGTTGGTTCACCCTCTTCCCAGGGTAAGTGGCACAGCACTTGAGCAATGTATTGGTGGATGCCTGCACGACGATAACCAGCTTCCCCGGAAAGCAAGTGGGCGTTGATCCCCACCACGCTCTTGCCTGTGCCACCGCTAGAACCAGTTTGCTGTTCAGACGGCATGGCGCGGGATTATAGCTGATCAAAACACGCACAGCGAAATGGAACAGCACTACTCGACAATCGTCACGCAGTTGCCACTCACTTGACGCTCATTTTGGGCTATGGTAGACTGCGTTATGTTTACTCAAGATTTACATAATTGTGCATGAAAATGCACCGGCTTATGGACGTTATTCATGTTCATGACAAAAAGGTAGGAGAATCTTATGAATCGTCTGGCTCAATTTCGCTGGTGGCTGCCCGCCCTGGCAATTCTGACCCTGCTGTTGGCTGCCTGTGAACGCCCCATCAACCCAGACAGCGCCACCCCAACGGCCGATCCCATCTTACCGGCCACGTTAGTGGTGCCCACGGCCGCTCCCCATGCCGGGCCCCCCACCGACCCGGCTCTGGCCACGGCCGTTCCCGAAGCCACCGTCGTACCTGGCGCGGAAGCAACGACCGTACCTGATGCCGCCGCTACAACTGCTCCGGCAACAGAAGGGCCGCGCGGTGAAGTGACGCATACCATCGTGGCGGGCGACACTATCACTGGGCTGAGCTTGCTGTACAACGTGCCGGTGGAGGTGATTGTGGCGGCCAACAATCTGACCAATGTCGATTCGCTGGACATTGGCCAGGTGCTTACCATTCCGGCAGAAGGCACCACCGTCGATGCTGTACCGACCACCGATCCCAGCGTAAACGCAACGGCCGTTCCGCCCAGCACAGGTGAGATTACGCACGTAGTTCAGGCGGGTGAAAACCTGTTCCGCATCGGGTTGCAGTACGGCTTTACGGTGGACGAACTGGCCGTGTACAACGGCCTGGCCAATCCCAACGTCCTAGACGTGGGGCAGGTCATCAAGATTCCGCCGAGCAACTAGAAATTCATGGGGATTGGCGATTGGCGGTGAGCGCAGAGCCACTCCCCAAACCCCCCCGCGCCACAAGGGG
>CAUJGI010000760.1 GCA_963169155.1 Chloroflexota bacterium | reverse complement strand
TTCCATGCCCGGCAAAAATCTTTACCGCCGAGATCAGGCTGAAGTAAGAATAATGTTCGTGTTAGATGGTGTCGACGTGGATTTGTTCGATCAGACGCATCAGTTGAGTCAACTCATTGGTGATCACCCCTTGCGACTTGAGCAGAATCTTCAAACCGCCCACAAAGTCGTTCAGATCCGGCACCTGGGCCAGGACATTGTTCCCGGCGATAAGGTCGGCTTGTTTGCCTTCAGCCGCCAGCTTGGTGGCGCATTCCACACCAAAAAACTCGGTCAAAGTTGGTACACCAATCGCCTCAGCGGCTTTGGCCACATTCAGCGCCGGTTCAATGCCCAGCACAGGGATGCCTTTTTCCACAAAATATTGCAGCAGGTAGCCATCATTGCTAGCCACTTCCACCACAAAGCTGTTTTTGTGTAGCTTAAAGCGGTCGATCATCTGGTGCGTGTACTTTTTTACGTGCTCCAACCAGGAAGTGGCATACGACGAAAAGTAGGCGTACTCCGTAAAAATGTGCTCTGGCGTTACATACTCTTCCAGCTGAACCAGGTAACATGTATCGCAGACGTAGACGTACAGCGGATAAAATGGCTCCATCTGGTTGAGCTGATCCATGCTCAGGTAGCTTTCGCACAGCGGCGACATGCCCAGATCAACAAAGGTGTGTTTTAAATTGCTGCCGCAGAAACGGCAGGTTGCCTTGCTAAAGGCTTCCAGCTCGGTGGTTCCTGCTTCAGCGGGCTTTGTTTCTAACAGTTCCATAGTTAACTCTCTCTTACTGCAAAGTGTAAAAATTTATACCGCTTGTTTTTCGTGCCAGCGGAGATCTGCCCCTAAACGGCCGCTTGCCAACAGCTGCTTGATGTGATCAATGCGCTTGTAGCGCGGCCCTTCAAAATCTTCCCGCTTCAAGCCAACTTCTTTATAGGCGGCATACAGCTCAATTACGCCCTTTTCTACCGTCCACTGCGGCTGGAATTCTGGCAGCACGCGGGCGATCTTGTCGAAGTTCACCCGGTAGGTGCGCTTGTCTGGTCCAGCGCCTTCGGCATATTCAATGCGGCAGTTGGGCACGTGTGCCTGCACAATTTCTGCCAGTTCACGAATGCGGTAATTTTCGTCATTGCGCCCCACGTTAAATGCCTGATTGTGCACCACTTCGCGCGGCGCATTCAGCGTAGCAATAAAGGCCCGGCAGATGTCTTCGGCATGGACCAACGGCCGCCACGGCGTACCATCGCTCATCATGTAGACCAAGCCAATGGTGTGGGCATAAGCCACCAGGCTGTTCACCACCAGGTCAAAACGCGGGCGGGGTGAATGGCCGTAAGCGGTGGCATTGCGCAAGTAGGTGGGTGAAAAATCGTCGTCGGCCAGTTTGGCCAGGTCTTGCTCGACCAAAACCTTCGAATGGCCATAGGGCGTTACCGGATTAAACGAAGCTTCCTCGGTCAGCGCATCATCACCAGCGGCACCATAGGTGCTGCACGAAGAAGAGAACAGAAACCGGGTGGCCCCTGCCTGTTTGGCCAGTTCAGCCAGGCGGATCGAAGCCAGGTGGTTGATCTCATAGGTCAGCGCCGGGTTAAGATTGCCAATTGGGTCATTGGACAGACCAGCCAGATGAAGCACGGCGTCAAAGCCAGCTAAATCCGCCAGCTCCACATCGCGCATATCCTTTTGGATTTCCGGAATTTCTACAGGGGGGTCGCCAAAGGCACATTCAGCAAAGATATCGCTGTCCATGCCTACAACGTCATGACCTTCTGCCAGCAGCATTGGTACCAAAATCGGCCCAATGTAACCTTTATGACCAGTTAGTAATAATCGCATCTAATTACCTCCAAACTTTATTTGTTGTTTCTGACTTTTTAGCTATCACTGACAGCCGGAAGAGGGATGTGGTTAGGCCGACGAAGCTTTTTGCGCAAGGCAATGATTACATCTTTAACCATTTTGCCCCAGCGTCGCTCGTCGATTAACCAGCGAATCATATGTAAATAACAACGCATCCTTTCCCCGAAGGGAAGCGGCGTTTTTGTGATGATTTCCAGGTAATGAAAAAACTGCATCCAGTGTGGGAACGAAATTTTGTTTCGGCTGGCCTCACCAAACCAGGCCATTCTTTCACGAAAGTCCCAAAAAATCATGGTAGACATGTTGCCATGGATGCGTTTAAAGAACAGCGGTTCGGGGATACGATGGAAACGGCCGTAAAGCCCCAAATGGCAAAGCAGCGTCCGATCCGAATCTGTGTAGTTGCGCTGGAACCCAGTGGCCTTCAACACATCAAAACGCATGAGTCCGTAGGTTGTTTCACAATCGTGGTTCCATCCAGACAATTCTCTAAAACGCATATGGGCTTTGGTTGCAGTCCCCGTTTCCCTATCAAGCGTTTTTAACGGGCTTCCTTTTGCGTCTATATGAACGATGGCCGCGTAACTCAATACCACGTCAGGGTTGGCATCCAGAGCCGCTACACACTTCTCTAACAGCGTTGGCGCACACACGTCATCGTGGGCAGCCCAGCGAAAATATTGGCCGCGTGCCATGGTGCAGGTCAGATTCTCGTTGTTTGCACCACCAATATTGGTTGCATTACGATGGTAGCGAACCCGGTTATCCTGGGCCGAATATGCCCGGCCAATTTCTTCCGTTCGATCCGTTGAAGCATTGTCCGAAATAATTAACTCGAAATCAGTGAAAGTTTGACGCAGGATAGAATCCACTGCTTCCTGAAGAAACTCCTCTCCGTTGTACACAGCTAAACCAATGCTTACTTTTGGTGTTGTTGTAGACATAGTTGCGCTCGCTTAAAAATGCGTTTACAAATAATTCCTGTTAAGAATACGCATCTTCGAGATTTGCCCGTTTACCAAACCTAAAGTTAAAAACGGACAAACCTCTAGGGCATTTCTCTTCGATCTTGGCTCAGAGAGTGGGCGTTTTCATTGGACAGGAATAAATGCTTCTGGCAATCCACCTCGCTGCGGATGCCTGCGCTGAATCCTTCCCAATAAAATAGAAAACGCTTAAATCCCTGTGGGCGGTTTCCGTTCCAAAGTAAGGAAACGGGCTGCCAGAAGCCGCGAATGACGGTGTTAAAGAAAACAAGGGTCAAAATGGACCAATATTTACATTTAAAGTATTTGGCATGAACGGCACCAATGGCATACCAGTCTCGGCGGGTGAGTTTGCGAAAGTCTGCGAAGCTGCGAAAACCATCGTGAATAACAAAGGTATCGGCCGTTTCGTGCACCGCCCAGCCATTTATTAAAACCCGAATTGCCATATCATGATCTTCGCCCGAAAAAAATCGAGAGCCAGGACCCAGATTTTGATCGATGCCGCCAACGGATAAACACATGTGACGTCTTACCGCCATGTTAGCGCCCATGCCAATGCTCTTAGAATATTTGGAAAGAGACCTGATGGTGCGAGACCTGGTATAGGTGTTGTGAGGGACTGTCCCTTCAGATTCATTGTGTGGCGCCGGAAGAACAGTTCCGTAGACAACTCCTACCGATGTATCTACTTCAAAGATATTGGCCAATGTGCTTAGCCATTCAGAAGGAACCGTGCAGTCATCGTCTGTATAAGCAACAATGTCACCTTTGGCTTCAAGAAGGCCCAGTTGGCGGGAATGCCCAGCACCTATCGTATTTGAATGAAGGTAATGTACGTGAGGTAAACTCAGGAAGGGCAGCAGGGCTGTTTTTGTGATGTTATTGGTGCTTTGGTCAACAATGAGGAGTTCGAAGTTGGGATGGGTGTTGGCCAGAATGCTTTCTACGGTTGCCACAATACTATCACCACGATTTCGCGTGCAAACTACAGCCGAAACGGCCGTTTTTTCGAGGTTCATTTTATCTTTCCCATAACTTACTACTCAACACAATTAAGGATTGTGGCACATGGTGAAATGCTGTTTTGCTGCAGAAGAAGCATTAATCCCCTTCTAAATTCTTTGCCATTGATGAATTGACGCAACACAGAGGCAATGAACATCTCGTCATTGCCTCTGTAGTTAATGTACTAAAACATAAAGTTATCGCTATTCAACTGACAGCCTAGCTGTTCAATACAACAAGAACTGTCGAATATGCCAACCCACGAACTTTCTAAAATGCGGAGTTCCACCTTTTCGCATAATATCGTAGTAAGACTTTGTGGCTAAACATTAGTTTGAATTCCCACCGCCGAAGTTGTCTAGAACGGCATTTTGGGCATTCAGATTAAACAAGCCAAGATATCCACCGCTGCTTATATAAGCCCAGGTTGATACATCGCGCACCCCAATCGAGCTGCCATTGCGATATATTTGAATCGTACCATTCGCCATGACACGCGCGCCAAACTGGTCATTATTGACAAAGGTGACGGGAATATCGGCACCGTGTTGGGTCCAACCGCTAAAGCTGGTATACGTCCAGACCTGCACGCGCTGGTTCACCGGGTCGTACACCACATCGATAAGCCCAGCGCCAAAGCCGCTGCTGCTTTGTGCTTTGAGGATGAGGCCAATTTCTGTGCCGCTGGAATCGATGGCGGTTAGCGTTACAAATGCTTCCTGGTTAGCGCCATAGCTGGTACCGTTCCAGTAGATGTCCTCATCGGAACCCACGTCTAAACGGCCGTTGGCCACCGCATACCCGCCTGTATTACCCGCCCAACTGCTGCCCACAGGGCCATTGGCTCGGTTGAAATCATCCAGAAGTCCGGTGGCTGGGAAGCCGCTGGCTGGCGGTGTGGTGGCGGTGGGCGTGGGCACCACGGGCGTTGGGGTGGGCGGTACGGCCGTTGCCGTAGGCACAACCGGCGTCGCTGTCGGAGGCACGGTTGTGGGCGTCGGTCCAACTGCGGTGGCGGTTGGTGTTATTGGCGTGGGCGACGGTGGCACCGGTGTGGTGGTGGGTGCCGGGGTTTGCCCCACACTGCCACCACCAAAGTTGTCCAGAACTGCGCTGGCAGCATTCAGGTTAAACAAACCGATATGGCCACCGCTGGCGGCGTAAGGCCAGCCAGAAAGATCGCGTGTCCCAATTGAACTACCATTACGGAAGATCTCAATTGTGCCGTTGGCGTTGGCGCGTGCGCCAAACTGATCGTTGTTAACGAAGGTAACGGGAATGTTAGCGCCATGTTGCACCCATCCACCGCTCGTGGAAAAGGTCCACACCTGGACGCGCTGGTTGCCTGGATCGTACACCACATCAATGAGCCCGGCACCGTAGCCGCTGCCGCTTTGGGCTTTGAGGATCAGGCCAATTTCGCTGCTGCTGGAATTAATGGAAAGCAGCGTCACAAAGGCTTCCTGGTTGGTGGCAAAGCTGCTGCCGCTCCAATAAATATCCTCGTCGTTGCCGACATCCAAACGGCCGCTAGAGATAGCATATCCGCCCGTATTCCCGGCCCAACTGGTGCCGATGGGGCCATTGGCCCGGTTAAAATCATCGAGGACACCGGTAGCCGGGAAGCCATTTGGTGGCGGGGCTGTTGGGGATGGCACAACAGGTGTAGCTGTTGGCTGGATTGGCGTGGCGGTGGGCGAAACGGCCGTTGCAGTTGGTGCTATAGATGTCGCTGTTGGTGGAACAGTCGTTGCGGTGGGGGGAACGGCCGTTGCGGTAGGCCCCACCGCAGTAGCGGTAGGGGTAGCCGACAATGGCTGGGGGGTACAGTTCTCCAGCACCACGGTGAAATCAATCGCCGGGGAGTAGCCGTCAATGGTCTCGATCATGGCACCGTTTTCCGGTGGGGTGAGCATGATGGTATGGCTTTGTCCTGTGGTTAAATAGGTTTCGCGCCAGACATTCGTGCCTCGTTCCCATTCGATGATGAGGACCAGGCCAGAAACGGCCGTAACCTTACACCCGCTGGCCCAAGAGCCCATGTAGGGGTACAGCAGCTGGTTCTGGTAGTTGTAGACGGTTCTGGAGCTAATTCCAGAACGCGAATTGTTCGAATAAGCAGCCCATTCTGGCCAGCTAACAACTGCTCCTGGCCAGTCACTGCTGTTGCAATTGGCAATGTTGCAGCGCCAGTATGAGGCGATGGAATCAACCGGGTTACAGGTTAACGGATCCGTACAGTCCGCTGTAGGAACGACTGTGTTGGTGGGGGTTGGTTCGGTGGTGGTTACGGCCGTTGCCGAAGCCGCTGGTGTTGGCGTGTTCACTGGCGAACTGCTGTTAATCGTGTAGGTGAAGGCATTATCACTCTGCACACTCACAACTTCGCCTGCCGCAAGACCAGACACTGTGTATGTTTGTCCGGTCAGCAAGGTGGCCAGCACCCGGTGGGAAGAAGCATTGGGCAGCCCAGCATATACACCGGCCGTCCCAGAGGCAAGTGAAACAGAAAGGCCGGAAGCCGCGGTGTCTGGCAAATAGATCCCGGCTGAAACAGTATAGCCCAGGCGATTATTGAGCGGCCCCATAGATCCGGGCCACACCAATGCGTATCCGTTGGTAGAACTGCCCCAATCGCAGGGAGAGCTGGTGCAGGTCCAGGTAACTAACTGGGCAGTGTTGGAGGAAGGTTCACCTGTGGCGCCTGGGGTCGGTTCTTGGGTGTTTACGGCCGTCGGCTCGGTGGTACTTGTTGCTGGGGTGGTAGCTGTGGGCGTGTTGCCTGAACCGCCGCCCAGCGTATAGGTAAAGGCGTACTCGC
>CAUJGI010000759.1 GCA_963169155.1 Chloroflexota bacterium | reverse complement strand
CGTCTTTGCACCCCGCCTGGTGGTGGCGGGCTTGTTAACCGGATCGGCCGTTTGCCGCGAAATCCGCGTAGAAAAAAGCGGCCAGGTGCTGGGAGACGTGTTTACTGTCGCCCTCCAGGTGGTTGCTGGCGGCAACATTCATGGCTGGGCCAGCAGTGTGGATGAAGCCGACTACACCGCGCTCGTCGAAGCGGATCGCCTGCCTGACGACGCAAACCTGATGTGGCATGAAAACGGCAGCGATCTGCCCGAAGGCCAGCTGCTGAACCGCAACGAAGCTCAAATTGAAGCATTGCACCACCTGCAAGCAGAAGCGGCCGTAGCCCTGGCCGCCCGCGCCGAGCTGGAGCAAGATTTCCAGCGGCGGCTCACCGAACTGGCCGGCGAATCAACCAATACAATTGCCCACCTGAAACAAGAGCTCACCGAACTGCGCGCCGAGCTGACCACCAAACAAACCCAGCTGGATGAAGCGCAGGAAGCGCTGCGCCATCGCAAAAGCCAGGTGGAGCGGCAGGCCAATGAATTAGGCATTGCTCGCGACCTGATGACTGAACAAAATGATGAGCTGGCCAATTTGCGCCAGCAGCACACTCAGCTGCAAAACAATCATACCCAGCTGCAAACGGAGAAAACGGCCGTTGATGACGAGATAGAAACGGCCGTGCGCGAAATTACCACCTTGCGCGACCGCATCCACAGCCTGGAAGTGGCCCACAGAGCCAGCCTGGTACATACCGCCGAACAAGAAGAATCACTCATCCGCTGGCAAGAGCTGGCCGAAATCACCGAAAAGAAAGCGGCCACCCTGGAGGCCGAGCTCAAAAAAGCGCAGCTGCAAATCAGCGAAAACAGCAAAGTCATCGAACTTCAGCGCGAGCAGCGGCGTGCCGCCGAAAAAGAGCTGGAAAAAACCCTGGATGAACTGACTACCCTGCGCGAACAAAGCGCCGATCCGCTAACCAAAGCGGCCCAACTCACCGAAGCCGAAGCACGCCTTAGCAGCCTGGAAGCTGAATTAGCCGATGCTGAACATGCTCATTTTGAGCGGGTTTTGTGGTATAAAGCCGAGTTGGAAGCCAGCCAGGCAGCAGCCACGGCCGTTCAAAAACAAGCCGCCGAGCAGGTCGAGAAGATCACCCAGCTGGAAGATGCCCTGCAGGCCCAGCAAGATCTGGTAACCGAGTGGCGCATGACCGCCGCTGAAGTTGAAGCAGCCCTGGCCAACCGGCAAACGGAGTGGAATGCCCGTCACGAAAAGCTGGTGGAAGACAGCATGGGGCTGCAAACGATCATTCGCGAACAAAAAATGCGGCTGGAAGCCAGCGAAAACGAGCTCAACCGCTTCCTGAGCCAGACCAATACACAGGGCCAACGCCTGGCCGAAATTCATGCCCGCCTGGTTGAACGTGAACTTCAGCTGAAGCAGGCGGTTAACCAGCTCAAGCAGGCCCGAGCCATGATTGAAAAGCAGAATCAGGCGATTAAACAAATTCAGCTAAAAGCCAGCGAACGGATTCGTGCGCTGCAGGCGCAGCTCACCAACCGGTAAACCACCCAGAACGGAAATAGTGGCTGGTGGCTAGCAGCTTGTTGCTAATGGTTCGCCCAAGCAACAAGCCACTGACAACCAGCCACTTTGGCTATAGGAGAAGAAGTTGTCTGACATTGAATTTGCCGTAATTGGCGGCAGCGGCCTCTATGAAATGGATGGCCTGACCGATCGTGAAGCGCTGTCAGTGGATACGCCGTTTGGCCAGCCGTCTGACGAAATAATGGTGGGCACGCTGCACGGCCGTCGCGTCGCATTTTTACCCCGGCATGGGCGCGGCCACGTGCTGAACCCCAGTGAAGTTCCCTACCGCGCCAACATCTTCGCCCTCAAAACATTGGGCGTGCGCTACATCGTCGCCGTCAGCGCCTGCGGTTCGCTGCGTGAAGATTATGCGCCCGGCCACATTGTGGTGCCCAACCAGCTGTTTGATCACACCAAAAATCGCGTGAGCTCCTTTTTTGAGAATGGGCTGGTAGTCCACGTGAGTCTGGCCCATCCGTTTTCGCCAGAGGTGAACCGGGCCATTGCCCACTGCTGCCGCGCCGCTGGTGGTACCGTGCACGAAGGCGGCACCTTTATCACCATGGAAGGGCCGCGTTTTAGCACAAAGGGCGAATCGAACCTGTATCGGCAGTGGGGCATGAGCATCATCGGCATGACCACCAGCCCGGAAGCATTTCTGGCGGCCGAGGCGGAAATTGCCTACGGCGTGATGGCCCACGTCACCGATTACGACGTTTGGCACCAGAGCGAAGCGCCGGTAACGGTGGAAAGGGTCATCCAGACGCTGCAAAAAAACACCCAGATTGCCCAAAACGCCATTGGCCACCTGGTGCGTACAATGGGCGAGTGGGCCGGGGACTTCCCGGCACACCACACGCTTAAAGATGCCATCATCACCGACCACCGCCACATCTCCGCGCAGATGAAGCAAGATTTGGCGCCGCTGGTTGGCAAATATCTGGGCTAGCATCTTCCGTCCCGGCTTTATGCGCAGCCTCTTTTTTACCCACCCGCTTGATGAGGAACACGGCCGTTCCGAACCGATTTTGTTGTTCGTGGCGGCCTTATTTGTGTTTAGCAATGCCCTGGCGCTGGGGCTGGGGCGCGACGGCCGTATCGATGGCAGTACGCTGTGGGGTCCGTTTTGCTGGCTGGCGGCCCAGGGAACGGCCGTCTGGCTGCTGCGCCGTTATGCCCCCGACCACGATCCACTTTTGCTGCCCCTGGTAAGCCTGCTAACAGGCTGGGGCATTGTGCTGCAAGACCGGCTCGCCCCTAATTTTTTGCTGCGGCAGGTGGTGTGGGTGGTGCTGGGTACGGCCGTTCTCGTTGGCATCACCATTTTGCCGCGTAACCTGCGCTGGCTGCGCCGCTACCGCTACACCCTGCTGATCCTGGGCATCTTCCTGCTGATGGCCACCCTGCTGTTTGGCATCAATCCCACCGGGGCCAGCGTGGCCCGCTACTGGCTGCGCCTGCCCATTCCCTTTCTTACGCCAGTCTACTTCCAGCCATCCGAGCTGCTGAAGCTGCTGTTGGTCATCTTCCTGGCCAGCTATTTTGATGAGCGAGAAACGGTGGGACGATTGGCGGGGAACGGCCGTTTGCAGCGCCTCTCCTACCTGGCCCCCCTGCTGCTGATGTGGGGCTTTTGCATGATTTTGCTGGTGTGGCAGCGCGATTTGGGCGCAGCGACGCTTTTTTTCATCGTTTTTTTGAGCCTGCTCTACCTGGCCACGGGCGACTGGCGCATTGTGGCGGGCGGTGTGGCGCTACTGCTGCTGGCCGGGCTGTTTGCCTACTTCGCCTTCAGCCTGGTCACCCTGCGCATCGACGCCTGGTGGAACCCGTGGCCCGACGCCGATGACCGCGCCTTCCAGATTGTGCAGTCGCTGTACGCCGTGGCTGCGGGTGGCATTTGGGGACAGGGCATTGGCCAGGGCTACCCGCAGTACATCCCGGTGGTGCACTCCGACTTTGTTTTTGCCGCCATCGCCGAGGAGTGGGGGCTGATTGGCAGTGTGGGCGTGGTGGGTTGTTTTGCCCTGTTGGCCCACCGGGGCATGCGGCTGGCGCTGCTGGCGGAACGGCCGTTTCGCCGCTACCTCGCCGCCGGGATCACCATTTTGCTGGCAGCCCAGGCGTTTCTGATCATGGCCGGGGTGACCAAGCTGTTACCCCTGACCGGCGTCACGCTGCCGTTCGTGAGCTACGGCGGCAGCTCCATGTTCATCAGCCACGTGATGGCCGGGTTACTGCTGTACCTCTCGACCAAAAGCAGGCAAATTTATTTGTAATTGAGTAATTACCTAAATTTGGCGC
>CAUJGI010000758.1 GCA_963169155.1 Chloroflexota bacterium | reverse complement strand
CCTGCCCGGATGGCAGGCGGGTGTGATTACAATCCAGGGGGAGTGTTTGGCGTGGCCTTATTATGGAGAAACGGCCGTTACCCCCTTCTTCGCCACTGGCGACATTGGCTACATTGATGCTGACACCGAAGAGCTGCATATAATCGGCCGTCAGAGCGCCTTCCTCAAAGTGCGCGGCTACCGGTTGAGCCCCGAATATCTTGAATCGGTCATCGGGTCCTGCGCAGGCGTTGTGGAGTGCCGCGTTTTGGGCACGGAAACAGGCATCCTGGCTGAAGTTGTCCCGGCCGATGCCGCGATGCTGCCGCAAACATTGTTGGTTTCCTTAGCCGAAAAACTTCCCAGCTATGCCATACCCGAAACACTTCATTTTGTCGAGGTTATCCCCCGAACCCATTCCGGCAAAATCAAACGATATTAGACAAAAGCCGAAGTAAAACCGGGCAGTAACGGAACACATTCCGGCTTTTGCCAAAACACACAACCATAAGTGGAGAAATTTTCATGGAACAACTAAAGCAAGATCAGATAACCGAAAAACTGCTCGTTGTTTTGAGCAAACATCTCAAATTTACAGCCGATCCCCAAACCATTCCGCTGGATAAACCGCTGGACGAACTGGGGCTGGACTCCATGGGCGCCGTTAACTTGCTTCTGGATTTGGAAGACAACTTTGCCATCTCCTTTCCGGGCTCGCTCATATCCGAAGATACGTTCCGAACGGCCGCTAATTTGCACAAAGCAGTTTACTCGCTGGTTTAGCGGACGTCAGCCAGACCACAGAACGCACTGTTTGTGATCCTTGCTCCTTCACACGTCCTTGTAGACCTCGCAAACATTGCCAAATATTCACCCAAATTCCCGGGGGAGGGGCAGATTGGCGCAGGACACCCGCTGCTTTTTCCGCGATCTGCCATACAAGAGGAGTGATTGATGAAAATCCCTGATTTCGCGTTTGGTCCTGAATGGGCACTGCTGGAACTGCTTTGCCTGGGCTTAATCACTGAAGAAGAGCAAGCGGCTTTTACCGAGCTGGTCAAATCCGGCTCATTAGATTGGGGCATCCTGCTGGAGCAGGCCCTGCGGCATAAAATGCTGCCTCTGCTTGCGTTTCATACCATCATGGCCGAGCCAGGTACGGCCGTACCGCGCCGCGTTCAAGACCATTTTCGGTCCGTCATTGACGTAAATCGGCACAAAAGAACAATTTGGTATCCCGAAGCCCACAAAATCATTCAGGTTTTGGGCGAGAAAAACATCCAGGTTTTGGGCCGCAAAGACGTTGCGTTTGAATCGCGGCTGTATGGCGGCAACAGCAGCCGCCGCTTTGGCGATATTGATTTGCTCATCCATCCCAAAGATCGTGACGCAGTGCTGGCCGCTTTGCCTGAGCTGGGCTACCAGCCAGGGCTTTTTGATTGGAATACCCAGCAGCTGGCCCCCATACCCCGCCAACACCTGATGATCTTCCGCCTGAACCCAGACCATTTGCCGGTCCATTCGCGTCTCACGGGCGACCCGATTATGCAGTGGCTGGAAATAGATTTTGCCAACAGCCTCACCTGGCACGGCAGTGAGTACGACGTGCCGCTGGATACCGCCATGGCGGAAATCTGCTATGAGCCGGTGGCTGGTTTCCCCGGTATGGAGATTCCCTGCCTGACGCCGCCCTACCAGTTTATCAGCACGGTCCTGCACCTTTTCCGGGAGGCGTGGTTTGAACGGTGGCTGGAGTGGGAGCAGGACGTGGACCTGACCAAATTTAGCGATGTGATTCGCCTGTGGCGGGTCTACGAAGCGGATCTGGCGACGAGCGCGTTTGCCCAGCTGCTGGAGCAATTCAAGATTGTAGAACCGATGGTGTGGGTGCTGGAGCATCTGGACCGGACTTTTCACATGAATACGGTGGATACGCTGGGATTAAACGGCCGTGTCTCGGAAGCGTGGCTTTTTAGCGGCCGGGCCTCTGGTAAAAATCTGTTCCGCTGGCAGGGCAGCATGCGGGAACGTCTCTACACCAAAAATCGGCAAACGCTTTTTGCTGCCAGTGAGGAGCCTGCCTGATGGACAGTTTGACAACACATACGGCCGTTATCATTTACCAGATGGGCAAAGTCGGTTCAACCACGATCCATGCTTCGCTTGAAGAAGCGTCGCTGCCTTTCCCAATTTACAAAGTCCACTTTCTTTCCGATGAAGGCATGGCCCACGCCGTCGAGTTCCACCAGAAGACGTTAAAGATTCCCTGGGAAAACACGCCTCATATTCAAACCAGCGAGTTCTTGCGCGACAAAATTCAGACAGAGCCGGACCATAAATGGAAAGTGATCACCGTGGTGCGGGAACCGATCATGCGGGAGGTGTCGGAGTTTTTTCAATACCTGCACAGCATGTACCCTGAACTGCTGGATGAACACGGCAATATTGAAAAAGAGCGGGCCATTAAGCTGCTGCAAACCCGGTTGATGTTTTACAACCCGGAGAAAAATTACACCTGCCGCTGGTTCGATATGGAAATTAAAGGGATGTTTGGCCTGGATGTCTTTGCCCATCCTTTTGACACCGCCAAAGGATTTTCCATTATTCAGCACGGCAGCGTGGATTTGCTCATTCTGCGTCTGGAGGATTTAAACCGGAATTTTAGCGAAGCAATCGGCCAGTTTCTGGCGCTGGATTCACCGCTGGAAATTGTTAAATCCAACGTGCGCTCTGAGCAAAAACGAGGGTCAACGTATGAGCAGGTGCGGCAAGAACTGACGCTGCGCGAATCGATTTGTCGCAAGATTTATGCCTCTACCTATGCCAGACACTTTTACGCCGAGGCAGAAATTGAACAGCTTATCCAAAAATGGTCTGGGTAGTTGCTAGATGCTTACGCAAGACAACATTGAATTTCCCAGCAAATATTTATCCTGTTATGAATCAGTATTGATGACGCTGCTGAAGGTTCAGGGCATCCACGATGAGGCGGCGTTATTTGGGACGCAGGCTTATTTTGTCTTCACGCCCGAACCCATGGGCATTGCGCCCCGGTTCAACCGCGTGGATGAGGAATGGCAGCGGCTGTATGGGTATCAGCTGGAGGTTCTGCCGATAGCCGATGAGACTGCGCTCCAGCTGGCGTTAAACCGCAGCCTGGCGCTGGACACGGCCGTTTGCCTGCCTGTAGACATTTTTGCCCTGCCCCACACGATGCATTACCAGCAGCTCCATCAGCATCATTATGTCAATATATTCGGTCAGGAAAACGGCCGTTATTACCTCGTCTGTCCCTATTACCGTTTTCAAGGCTGGGTAGAAACAGCGCTGATTCATGATGGCTTTTTCTCACCCGTCGTGGCCGCCAAAGGGGCCAACCTGATCACCCTGCCAGCGGTGGAACGGCCGCTGCTGACCGATGAGACCATCGTGAATCTCATCGAACAGAACTGCCGGTACATGCTTAACCTGGATAGTCCCGCGGCGCTGGCGGGCGTGGCACCACATCTTTTGGGCCTGGCCGGTTTGCAAACCTTTGCCATCGCCTTCCAGCACATGGCCGATACCCCAGACAGCGCCACCACCTACAAGCGTGATTACATCAATTTATCGCGGCACCTGACGGCCGTTGGCCATTCGCGCTACTGGTTCCAGCAGCTGCTGGCCGAACGGGGCGCGGCGCTGTTTGACCCGGACTTCCTGGAAGTGCTGGCGGTGCAGTTTACGGCCGTTATTCAAGCCTGGAAGTCGTTGGGGCTTCAGCTGGGCATGGGCGTACACGGCCAGCGTGTGGCCATCCTCCAGCGCGTCGCGGCGGGCATACAAACCATGGTTGAGCAGGAAACGCGTCTCTTTAACACCTTATTGGGCGCGCTGCCGACCTATGAACAAGGAACATTATGAGCGTGACATTGACAACCGCTGACTTTTTAGCCCATCTGCACCGCCAGGGAATCACGGTGTGGGCCGATGGCGAAAATTTGCGATTTAACGCCCCACGAGACGGCTTCCCGGCTGCCTTGCGGGCTGAACTGGTGGCCCGCAAAACAGAGGTGCTGACCTTCCTGACATCAGGCGAGGTGTCGTTCCCGGCGGCCGAAATCCCGGTTGCCCCACCCAGGGCTGAATGGGTTGCGCCGCGCACGCCCCTCGAAGCGGCCATCGCAGCGCTGTGGCAGCAGCTCCTGGGGCGTGACCAGCTCGGAGTTCACGACGTGTTTTTTGTACAGGGCGGCGACTCCATTCTGGCTACCCTAACGGTATCGTGGATACGCCAGTACTATTGCGT
>CAUJGI010000757.1 GCA_963169155.1 Chloroflexota bacterium | reverse complement strand
CTGGCGCTGTCGTTGCGAGCGATCTCTTTGCCCGCCTCGTGCAGGCCAAGTACGGTAATATTCTTTTCGTCGATAGGTGTGGGGCTGTAGGTTTTGGTTTGGAAGTCGTAGTAACGGCCGTCTTTATAAAAGCTCTCATGCCCGCTGCTAACCATCTCCTTCACCCAATCGGCCACTGCCAGACCGGCCGCTTCCATCTTGTCGATGGTTTCGGCCACGCCCAGCATGTCCCAAATTTCAAACGGACCCGCTTCATGGGCAAAACCCCAACGGTTGGCGTTGTCTACATCTACAATCGAGTGGGCAATTTCTGGCGTGACGTAGCCAGCGTAGGCCAGCATGTAATAGGTAGTGTCGCGCACAAAATTGGCGGCGCGGTCGTCAAATTCCAGCAGCTTGCGCAGCCGCTGGCCCAAATCCTCAATCTTGCGCACGGCACCGACGGAGCCAAAACGCACGCTTGGCGGATTGGAATATTCCAGTGTCTCCGGGTCAATCGTGTGAAACTCGCGGTCGCTGCCGACACGCACCTGCTTATAGAAGCCCTGACCGCTTTTGTTGCCCAGCCATTTGTTGGCCGCTAACTTTTCATTTAGCGCGGTGCTCTTGGGGCCTTTCAAAATTTCGCGGTACGGGTCGTGGGGGATGGCCGGGTAAAGGTTGTTGTTGACGTGCATCATCACGTCCAGCCCCACCAGGTCCGTCAGGCGGAAGGTGGCCGTTTTGGGATGGCCCACCAATGGCCCGGTGATGGCGTCCACCTCGGCGACAGTGTAACCATTTTCCAGGGCGTACTCCGCCAAATAGGAACCCACAATGGCGATGAAGCGGTTGGCAATAAAGTTGGGTGTATCTTTACACACCACCACGCCTTTGCCCAGCGTCTCGCTGCCAAACTTCACCATAAAATCGATGACTTCGGGCGCGGTATCTGGCGTGGGAATGATCTCCAGCAGCTTGAGGTAGCGCGGTGGATTGAAGAAATGGGTGCCGAGGAAATGCGCTTTGAATTCGGGGGAACGGCCGTCCGCAATCTCATTAATCGGAATGCCCGACGTATTGCTGCTGACGATGCTGCCCGGCTTACGCACCTTTTCGATGCGCGCCATCAGCGCCTGCTTCGGCACCAACTGCTCGATGATCACTTCCACAATCCAGTCGCAGTCCGCCAGCAGGTCAAAATCATCTTCCAGATTGCCCAGGGTGATGAGGTCACCCCGATCGGCGCGGGCCAGGTTGGCCGGGCGGGCCTTGGCCATGCGATCATACAAACTTTGCACGATACGGTTGCGCGCCGTGGGATTGTTCTTCTCGGCGTCGCTGAGGTTGGGCGGAACCATGTCTAGCAGCACCACGGGAATGCCAATATTGGCCAGATGTGCCGCAATGCCACCTCCCATCGTTCCGGCCCCGATTACGGCCGCTTTTCGAATCGAATATGTCATGTGTCAACTTCTCCTAAATTGCTTGGCCACAGAGAAAACAGAGGCTTTTGGAAACGCAAGAGAAAATCTGTGCAATCTGTGGTGAAATCAGTGGGTCAGTGGTCAGTAATCAGTCTGATACAAGTGTACCACCACAGGATCAAACTGATTACTTTTCACTTTTCACTTTTTACTTGAGTTCCCGTCGGCTGTAGCCCAAAATACTCCGGGCAATGATCAGCTGGTTGATCTGCTTCGTGCCTTCGTAGATGTCGTTGATTTTGGCGTCACGCATCCACTTTTCCGCCAGCCACTCGCGCGAGTAACCCATCGGGCCGAGCAGTTCCACGCCCTTCTGGGTGATCCAGGTGACCGCCTCACCGGCGCGGAATTTGCACATGCTGGCCGCCAGCCGGTTGCTCTCGCCGTGGGCCATCATGCCGACGGCGCGCAGGGTGAGCAGCCACGCTCCCTTGTGCCGCACTTCCATTTCCATCAGATCGCGCTCAACGGCCGTTAACTCATGCCTTGGTTTGGTATAGTCCAGCACAATACCTGCTTCGGCCAATTTCTCGCGGGTGAACTCCAAAGCGGCGCGGGCGATACCCATCGCGCTGGCGGCCACCGCTGGGCGCGAGGCGTCGAACGTTTTCATCGCCCCCTTGAACCCCTTGTTGGCCGCGGGCTGCTGCGGGTCCAGCGTGCCCAGCAAGTTATCAAACGGCAGCCGCACGTTGTCGAAGTGCAGGGCCACGGTGTCGCTGGCGCGGATGCCCAGCTTGTGCTCCTGCTTGGCAATGGAGACACCCGGCGTATGCCCTTCCACCACAAACGATTTGATGCCCGCGCGACCAGCGTTGGGATCAATTGTGGCCCAGACCACACACAGCCCGTCGGAATCTTCCAGGGCCAGCTTGCCGTTGGTGATGAAAATCTTCTCACCGTTGAGAATCCATTCGTTGGTGTCGGGGTCGAGAACGGCCGTTGTCCGCATCGAACTGTTGTCAGAACCTGCCCCCGGCTCGGTAATGGCCATCGCGCCCCACTTGGGATCGCCTTCAGTAAACTTCTTGAGGAAGCGAATTTGCTGCTCGGGCGTGCCCGCCGCCTGTACGGCCGAACCACCCAGCATCGGGTGCGGCAGGCAGAGGTACTGCCCGGCGTCGCCCCAGCTCATCTGCTCCACCATCATAATGAAGCCCAAAATAGAAAAGTCGGGGCCTTTGGGGGCGGAATGGCCGTTGGTGCCGTTTCCGTTGCCACTCAGCCGCTTCTCAATGCTCCGCAGCGACGATTTCATCATCTGCTGGGCAAACGGCCAGGTCATAT
>CAUJGI010000756.1 GCA_963169155.1 Chloroflexota bacterium | reverse complement strand
AACGATTATGATCTAATTATTGGTCAAGACGAAGTTTACCTTACAGGCAGCAACGATCATGGTGCTTCTCGATCTATTGTCCGGATTGATGCTGCCAATGGAACGATTCTAGAGCGGGATTGTTACCATTGGCCAGAAGATGAGGTGAAGGAACTTGCCAGAGCACCAGTTGACGAGAGTCACTATTCGTCACCTTATCTCGTTATTTCAGAAGAAGACAAGGAAAAGCAACTAAGCTGGCAAAGTATCATGTTATTTTTTGTCGCCGAAGAGAACGAACTTCAAGTTCTGCATGGTCAGACTCAAGAAGTTGTCGGAGAGGTTGACTTTGAAGGAGCAACGCTCAATCCTTGGGACATTGATGTGGCTGTACAAGGTAATGTTGCGGTGATTTATTTTGGTGACAGCCATCAGCTTTTCGGCTTTCGACTCCCAGACCCAAACAAGGATTGAGTTCAACCTGAGGTTAGCTTATACTGAGCACATCTCGACCATTTCCACAAAAGGAGTTTTCTGTGGCTACCCCATTACGAATTGCGACGTTTAACTTGGAGAATTTGGATGACAAGCCGGGCGAACGGCCGTCTCTCAAAGAACGTATTGCCGTCTTGCGCCCCCAACTGCTGCGCCTGCGCGCCGATGTGCTTTGCTTTCAGGAAGTCCATGGGCAGGAATTTGCCGGTGAACCGCGTAAACTGGATGCCCTGAACCAGCTGCTGGCCGAAACGCCCTACGAATGGTTCTACACCGCCCACACCAAAACCAGCAAAGGCGAAGCATACGACGTGCGCAACCTGGTAGTGGTCAGCCGCTACCCTATCCGCGACGTGCAGCAAATCAAGCACCATTACGCGCCCAAACCCAGCTACCGCAAAGTCACCGCCAATCCCCCCGAAGCGGCGGCCAAAGAGATTACCTGGGAGCGCCCCATTCTGTACGTGAAAATCGATCTGGATGCGGGCCGGATGCTGCATCTGCTCAACGTACATCTGAAATCGAAACGGCCGTCCCCAATCGAAGGGCAACTGATAAACACCTACACCTGGCGCACCATGGCCGGTTGGGCCGAAGGCAGCTTCATCTCTGCCATGAAGCGCGTAGGCCAGGCGCTGGAGCTGCGCGTGCTCATCGACGACATTTTTGACAAGCTCGACGTTAGCGGCGAGCCAAAATACATTGTGGCCTGTGGCGATTTTAATGCCGATGTGAAAGACGTACCGCTGCAAGCCATCATGGGGCCAGTGGAAGAAACGGGCAATACGGGCCTCATCGAGCGGGTGATGATCCCGTGCGAGCATTCGGTACCCGAAACGTCCCGCTTTTCCCTCTTGCACCTGGGCAGCAAAGAAATGCTGGACCACATTTTGGCATCACGCCAGCTGCTCACCTACTATCGCGGCTCTGAAATTCACAACGAAGTCCTGCATGACGAATCCGGTGCCTTCCGCACCGATGACAAATTCCCCGAGTCCGACCACGCCCCCATGGTGGCCGAATTTGTCCTGCCGTAAGTGGGCATATCGTGAACAATTAATCAAGGTGACCTAGAGGATATCAACATCGATGAAAGATAAAACGTTGTTGGGTGGCATTGTGGTGATGATCGTGGGTGCCATCCTGATTGGCGTGGTCTGGGTTCTGTTTTTACAGCCAGCGCAGACCCCGAGTGCCGTGCTAACGACCGTTCCCATCACCCTGCCAGACAACAGTCAATTCACCATTTTGGAAATTGTGCCGGAAGAATCACTGGTCACCTTCACCCTGGATGAAACCCTGCGCGGCCTGCCGACCACCGTAGTGGGCCAAAGCCGGGCGGTTGCAGGCCAGATTGCCATCGACTTTGCTGACCCGACCACGGCCCAAATTGGCCCAATTCTCATCAACGCCCGCACGCTCCTCACCGAGAATGAGTTCCGTAACAATGCCATCCAGAACTTCATTTTGCAGACCGAAGCGTACGAGCTAATTACCTTCACGCCGCAGCAAATTTCGGGCTTGCCCGCACAATTCACCGCCAACGAGCCAGTGACCCTGACCATTCAAGGCAACCTGACCATTCGCGATGTCACCCAACCGGTCACTTTTGCGGCGACCGTGACGGCCGACGGCCGTACCGAGCTCACCGGCTCCGCTGCAGCCCAGATCTCACTCGCTGACTTTGCCCTCACCATCCCCGATGCCCCCGGCGTGGCCAATGTCAGCGAAGACGTTAGCCTCCGCATAGACTTTATTGCCAGGATGATCCCATGAGGGAATACAGGTGCAAACAAGGGCAGATTGGCGCAGAGTTGGGTATGATTTTGGTACTAATTTGCCAAAAAAGGATAAAAGCGGGATGAGAAGGGGTGACAGATCGCAAAAATTGGTGTAGTATATTTGCATGCTCGGTTGGTTTTGAGGCCTAAGGAAAGAACTCCTCCCCCAAACTGGCACGAGAGAAACGCGACTGGAACAAGCTAATCGGGCTACAGCAATGCCGTCGGCGAAAGCCACCCTCCTCCTTAGGTCTTTGGCAAGCGCTGGACTGCTCGATGCACACCCCTCCTGGTGCATGAGCAAACAACAAGAACCGCTTCCTTTTCATAAGGGAGCGGTTTTTTTGTTTGTCCCCACAAATGCGCCCGTTTAAGCCAATAATTTGTGCAATAGCTAGTCAATTCCTGGATTCATCTGGCTTTAATCCAACTTCAGTTGACTTTTTATCATATTTTTGATAAAAATAACTTTGTCTAGCAACCACTGAATCTACAATTGATTTTCTAAATTTATTCACTGTTACAACCTAGCTGACCTTCCTCCCACTTTGCCAGGGGAAGAAAGTCAGCTTTTTTATTTATACAATTCATTCGATTCGGGAATTATTTTATGCAGGACAACTTACTTTTTATTCCGTTGGTGCTCATTGGCCTGGCGGCAGGCGTGACGACGCTGATTGGTTGGCTGGGAGGAATGAAAGAGGGAAACGGCCGTTTCACCCTCGTTCACTTGGCCTGGCTCCTTACCCCTTTGCCGCTGGCCGCCTTTATTTTGCTGGCATCAAACGTGCCCATCATCAACTCAGGGGAAACGATTACGGCCACAGTGGCCTGGCTGCCCAGCCTTGACCTGAATTTCAGCCTCTACCTGGACGGATTAAGCCTGCTATTCGCTCTGCTGATCACGGGCATCGGCACCCTGGTGATTGTGTATGCCGGGTATTACTTCAAACAAGAGCTTTCCGCCTGGCGATTTATCAGCTATCTATTCCTGTTTATGGCCGCCATGCTGGGGCTGGTGCTGGCAGGCGATATCATTGCCTTGTTTCTTTTCTGGGAAGGCACCAGCATCACCTCTTTTTTGTTGGTCGCTTACAAATCCAACTATCCCGAAGCGCGGGCGGGGGCGTTTAAGGCGCTGTTTATCACCGGCGGCGGCGGTATTGCCCTGCTGTTTGGCCTGTTGATCGTAAACAGCATTACGGGAGAAAGCAGTTTACCCGCCATTTTAAGCAGCGGCGAGCTGCTGCGCGACAGTCAGCTGTATCCGTTTGCTTTGGGGCTGTTGGCCCTGGCGGCGCTGACCAAAAGTGCCCAATTTCCGTTTCACATTTGGCTGCCCCAGGCAATGAGTGCCCCAACACCCGCCAGCGCCTATCTACACTCGGCCACGATGGTGAAGGCCGGCATTTACCTGATGGCCCGGCTAAACCCGGTATTGGGCAACACGGAGCTGTGGTTCTGGCTGCTTACCTCGGTTGGGCTCATCACCATGGTGCTAGGG
>CAUJGI010000755.1 GCA_963169155.1 Chloroflexota bacterium | reverse complement strand
TCGATGATGTAGAGCAGTTCAACAGCCTCGGGCTGGAGTTCCAGGCGCGTGTAGCGGCTGATGGTGAAGTTGCCCAGCGGGTGGGCCCAGGCGGCGGGCACCAGGACAAACAGGGCGAGCAGGGCAGCCAAAGTTGAAATAATTCGTTTACGGGTAAGGCTCATGATGAACTCCGTTGTTTGAGAAAATAGGACGCTGATGAACGCTGATATGTAGCCGCGGATTCCAATCCGCGTTCCCCGCGCGGTAAGAAACCGCGGCTACGGGAGGTTGGCCAATGTTTCCTGGGCAATTTGGGCCTGGAGGGAGTCAAAGTGGGGATTGAGATCCAGGGCGGTGCGCAGGTGTTGCCTGGCTTGTGGCGTGTTGCCCTGCGCGGCGGCAATCATGCCCGCATGGTAGTGGAAAAGCGCTTCGGGCGTGCCCAACCGCAAAGCTTGTTCACTGGCGGCGGCGGCTTCGTCGAGACGGCCGTTCTTAAACAGCGTCCAGGCCAGCACATCGTAGCCATACACATCCGGGCGGCTGGCCAGCTCCGCTTCGGCGGCGGCCAGAGCTACATCCAGGTTCATGTTGTGGTTGGCGTAAAAGAGCGCCAGCTGGCGGCCAACCAGCGCCGCGTCGCTGCTTTCCAGGTCGGCGATGAACTGCACGGTGTTGTACTGCTGCTGAGCGGCCGTTTCATCCCCGGCCAGCGCATAAAAATCGCCCAGGGTGGCCACAAAGGCGGGCTGCGGCAGGCGCGCCACCAGCTGCTCGTACAGCGCGATAGCTTCGTCGTAATCACCCTGGGCCGCGGCCACCTTGCCCTCGCCAACCAGTACCAGATAATAATCGGGCCAGGTTTGCCGGGCGGCGGCGTACGCTGCCTGCGCTGCGGCCACATCGCCGCTGTTAAAGTGCAGCTCACCCAGCTGGAACTGGTACCAGGCCAGCCGCTCGCCCGTCAGGCCAACTGCTGCGGCGTCCGTCACGGCCTGCTGCATCCAGTCGATGGCGGCGGCGACGTCCCCCTGGACCCAGGCTAACCGGGCGGCGCGGCTGAAAACGGCCGCTCCCGGTGCCTGCGCCAGCAGTGTGTCATAAGCCGCTGCCGCCGCGTCGTATTGCCCCAACTCCAGGCTGGCATCGCCGATGGTGGCCAGGGCTTGCAGCGCACCCGGATCAAAGTCGTAGACTCGCTGCGCGGTGGCCAGCGCCCCGGCAAAGTCGTGCTGAGAGATGAGCGTGGCGCCGAGGAAAGCCAGGGTGAGTTCGTAATTGGGGTTGATGGTGAGCGCCTGTTCCAGCGCCGCCTGAGCCCGACCGTAGGCGGCAGCATCGCCCGTTTCGCGCCCTTTTTGCAGGTAGGCCTGCCCCAGGTAGGTGAGGCTGATGTAGTCGCGGTCGTCGCGCTGCACTTTTTGCTGCCAGAAGGCGATTTGCTCATCGCTGTTTTTCATGGCGTGGCTGACCGGCGGAATCGCTTCTACCGGAATCGAAATTGTTTCTGGTTTGGCATTGGCGCTAAAAGGATTGTTTGCGTTGAAAAGATAAGAGCCAAGAATAAATACGGCCGTTGCCAGCGCCAAAATCATTGTTTTGCGAGTGGTCATGGAACACTTCCTCCGTAGCCGCGGTTTCTTACCGCGCAAGAAAGCGCGCAGTAAGAAACTGCGGCTACATGTGGATCTCTTAGTGGGCCGGAGCCAGGTACGGGAACGAAGCCAGGAACGGCACGTCGTTGGAATCGACGCAGTCACTGGTGAGCACCGGGGAGCCATTGGCACCCAGGCCGCCGGTTACCACAAACAGCTCAAAGTCGATGACATCTTCGGCCAGCTGACGGCCGTTCAGCGGGGCCGTGGTGAAGCCAGCGGTGGAGGTTGTGTCCAGCGTCAGCACGTCGGGCAGCAGCAGGCTGGCGACAAATTCCGCTTCGGCAGCGGTGTAGCCAGAGCCGTCCAGGCCGCTCAGCGCCAACAGGTTGGCTTCAAACTGGTCCGACCAGGCGGCGACGTCGTTCGCCGGTACGGTGGCGTTGTAGGCATCTTTGCTGCCGGAAGGAATGAGCACGGTGTTGAGCGCCGGTTTGCCCATGCGGTCAATCATGCCGGTGCGGTCAGCGGTGCGGGTCCAGATGTTGATGGTGTCGGAATCGGCCGTGAGGTAGCTGCTGGGCAGTTCGAGCACGATGGCGGTGACGTTGGCCCCGGCAAAGAAGTCATTTTCGTTGCCGTCGCAGAAGGTGCGGCTGCCGCCCGCGCCCAATACCTGGTCCTGGAAGGCGACCAGGTCAAAGAAAAACGGATCGTCGCGCAGACCCACGTACAGGGAGCCATCGCCCCAGGCCGGGATAATCGTATCGCTGGTGCCGTTGGCCTGGCGCGGCGTGGCACTGTCGAGGTCGTACAGGAAGATGGGCTGCTGGCCATTGCCATTGGGCGCTCCAGCCTGAACGCGGTAAACGATGTCTTCCTGGTAATCGCCGTCGTTGTCGATGACAAATTCATACTGGGCATACGGCCGTAACGTCGTGCCGTTCAACACACCAGCCAGGGGATTGACGGTCATCACCATCACGGTATTTTCGCCGTTGATGAAGGCGTAGGCGTCGTTGATATCGGTACGGCCGTCCTGCTGCACCAGCGGTGCATCCAGGTGATCGGCCGCGCCAATGGCCGAGGCGGAAACACCCACGATCATGGCAGCCGCAACCAGCAGCAATAGGGCAATATTGCGAATCTTTTTCATTTCGTTTTACTCCTTTACGATTTGTTGGTTTGGGAAAATTGGTGTTTACAGCAAGGACAAGTCGGGTAGCTCTATTTCATGCATAACCTCCTCAATTTGGATATTGCACGTAACGCAATGATGATTTATTTGAAAATGTTAGCTTTCATTCGCCACCATCGCCGAGGAATAAATTCCCCGGCTAAAACGAGAAGTACGCTGAAGCGCACTGGAAGGAGGTAGTCTGCTTGAGCAGACTTTCGTTCCCAGACACCGAATTTATTCGGTGGCGTCCAGAGGTAGAGAATCTAACATTGTCAAATTGCGCACCAGCCACTTTTCTGCATTTACTGTTCAAATGGCTTTGGGCGGTTCGTGGGGGATTACGCAGCGGGGATAGGTTTGCATTCATTTTGCCCATAATCGGGCGATTGCCCAGAGGTGGGCCATCAAAAAAGGCCCCTCGTTTGAGGGGCCTTCTGGATTCAATTGAGCTGGGAAAAACCTGTAAAACCTAAGATGAGGCCGCGCCCAGCAGGATGATCTGGTCCGGCGTAGGTGTCTCGCTGCCGCCCGCTGGCTCGATGGAAACGCCGACGGCATCGTAGGTAGACGCCAGGGTGGCATCTACGGGTAGGGTGGCACGGCCGTTTTCATCCACGCTAAAAATACCGGCACTCAACGGCTGGTCGCCGCGAATGATCCACAGCTGGTAAACCTGCGCGGCGCTCAGCGGCGGCAAATTGCGGGCCACAAACGTGGCCACACCCGCTTCAGCGGCGACCGTCGACGTGGCGGCGGCGGCCGGGTTTTCCCCGGTGAGATCACCCAGAGCCAGGGTGGTCGCGCCTGGTGCCTGGTACGAGGCCAGGATATCTTCTTGCGTTTCCAGCTGCTGCTGCAAAGTTACGTTGCGCACCCGCAGCTGCTCGTTGTCGGCACGCAGCGCGGTCAAATCTTCCACTAGCACGTTGGTGTCGCTGGTGAGATCGGACACCTGGTCTTGCAGCTGGTTCACCTGCTGGTTCAGCGCGATGGCCCAGACGAACAGGACAATGGCGGCCAAAGCGGCCGTTCCGGCCAGCACCGGCATGGCAAAACTTTGGCGCAGGCGGTCCCACCAGGAAATTTGTGGCGAAGACGGCCGTTCCGCCACCCGCTTCTGAGCCACAACAGGTGAGGGGGCCACGGCGCGGCCATCGGCCTGCACGCGGGCCATCAGGTTCGCTTTCACGCTGGGCGACGGGGTTACCGGTTCGGTTGTTAGGGGCAGTAAAGCGGCCGTTTCTTGCAGCGCTTCCAGTCGGGCTTTGGCGGCCGGATCGCTGGCAATATAGGTTTCAACCTCCGCCTTTTCTTCGGCGGTTAGTGCATCCAGCGCATAAAATGGGAATAGCTCTTCTTCGATTCGTGTGTTCATTGTTCAATCCCTGCGGCTTCCAGGGCCGTGCGCAGCTTTTGCAAGCCAAGCCTGGCCCGGGTATGGATGGTTCCCAAAGGTTTATCAATCGCCTCGGCAATCTCCTGTCGCGTTAATCCTTTAAAGTAGGCCAGCTCAATCACCTCATACTGCTCGGGCGAAAGCACCGTCAGGGCAGACCGTATCTGCTCTTGTTCGATATGCCAGACGGCCGTTTCGGCCACGCTAACCTCGTCTGGCTCGCGTAACATGCGTTCTTCTTCTGCGTCACTGCGGGCCGCTTGCGGCCGTATTTTTTGGCGACGCGTGGTGTCGATGGCCAGCCGCCGCCCAATGCTAAACATCCAGGTGCTAAACTTCCCCTGGGCAGCATCAAACGATCCGGCCTTATCCCAGACCCGCCAAAACGTTTCCTGCACAATCTCTTCCGCTACCGATCGATTCAGCACCACGCGCAGCACAACGCCCAGCAGCGTGGCGGCATATCGATCGTAGAGCGTTTCCAGGGAGGCGCTGTCACCAGCGGCCACCTTTGCCATCAGCTGTTCGTCTGTAGCACTCATCGACGTCTTTGACTCCGCTGAAAGCTTTTGACCCTACTCTTCATGAATCAAGTGTCCTTTGCTTTTGTATACGCAGGATGAGAGAAGTTGAATTCCTAAGTCGGTAAAATGAATGCAAA
This sequence comes from Chloroflexota bacterium, assembly GCA_963169155.1. Lineage (GTDB taxonomy): Bacteria > Chloroflexota > Anaerolineae > Promineifilales > Promineifilaceae > Leptofilum. The sequence continues at coordinate 2,195 of CAUJGI010000755.1, read as the reverse complement.
ACGGCCGTCCTGCGTAATTACCTGTGTCAACCGATAAAAAAGGAGCGTTCCTTCTATGGTACTCAACTTACCCCAAAGCCACAAAAACAGCCCCGAATCACCAAAATCGGACTTAGCTGCCCCTATGGCCGCCGGACCGATTGTTTACCACGACGACGGCCGTATTGACTGGGGCAACATGTGGGATTCCTTCTGCGTGCTGGCCCTGGACGGCGGCCCGCCGCACCGGGGCGACCTGCTGCAAGCGCCGATCAACCCGGACATTGACAGCCCAGACTACCACTTTGCTGTAGCCGAAATTGCCCGAGGCATTGGGGAGGTGGCCGGGTTAACGGCCGTTCCCGCCGAACCGGGTTGGCTGCAAATTCAGTGCCAATCCGAAGGCCAGGCGCGCTGGCTGGCGGAAGCGATCATCGAGGAAAATGTACAGGCGCGGCATGAGGGCGACTTTCTGCTGGTGCCGGTGGGCGATCAGTTTGCGCTAAAACATGAGATTAAGAACGTGATTACGGCCGTTGCCAAAACCAACCACTACTGGCAGGAACACCTGGCCGTGGAGGTGAAGCAGGCCCTGGCCTTTCAGGACAAAATTGCGGCACTCTGGCACAGACTGTGGAATGTAATTGGGTAATTGGGTGATTTGACCAACAAGCCAATTACCCAATTACTCAATATCGTTTAACTACGCTTTTTTCTCTTTCTCTTTAAGCGCCAGGGCGATGTGCAGCTCGTCGAGCTGGCGCTGCACTACGGGGGACGGGGCGCTGGCCATCAGATCGGTGGCCTGGGCGGTCTTGGGGAAGGCCATCACCTCGCGAATGTTCGGCTCACCAGCCATCAGCGCCACCAGCCGGTCGATGCCAGGGGCAATGCCGCCATGCGGCGGTGCGCCGTACTCAAACGCCTCCAGCATGTGGCCAAACTGGTCCTCAGCCTCTTCCCAGGAGAAGCCGATGAGCTCCATGATTTTGCGCTGCAACGGCCGTTCGTGAATACGAATGCTGCCGCCCGCTACCTCAAACCCATTGCACACCAGGTCGTACTGCTCGCTCAGCACCTGGCCCGGATCGCTGTCCAGCAGCGGAATGTGAGCCCGCTTCGGTGCGGTAAACATGTGGTGGCTGGGCGCATAGTGGCCGTCTTCCATGCCTTCTTCAAACAGGGGGAAGTCCACCACCCAGGCAAACGCCAGCGTGTTGGTGTTGGTCAGCCCTAACCGATTGCCCATTTCCGTGCGCAGCGTGTGCAGCACTTCGTGAACCACCGCTTTGGTGTCGCTGGAAATCAAAATCAGGTCGCCAGGACCAGCCTTCATCCGTTCGGTAATCGTAATCAGCTGATCCACAGTGAAGAATTTGGCAATGGGGCCACGCATTTCTCCCGTCTCGGGATGAATGGCCAGCCAGGCCAGCCCTTGCGCCCCAGCGGTTTTAGCCAGATCTTCCAGCTCGGTCATTTGCTTGCGGCTGTAGTCACCGCAGCCCGGCGCACAAATTGCCTTCACCGGGTTCCCAGCGGCCACATTCTCGGCAAAAACGCGGAAGGCGCTGTTGGCCACGATGTCGCCAATGTTTACCAGCTCCAGCCCGTAGCGCAAATCGGGGCGATCGGTGCCGTAGCGATCCACCACGTCACCATAGCTCAGGCGGGGGAATTTTTCGTAAGCCAGCGGCACCAGGCTGGTGTGTTTCACCATGCCCACCATCAGCTCTTCAATCAAATTCAAAATGTCATCGCGCTCCACAAAGCTCATTTCCATGTCCAGCTGGGTAAACTCGGGCTGGCGATCGGCGCGCAAATCTTCATCGCGGAAGCAGCGGGCAATCTGGAAGTAACGTTCGTAGCCAGCCACCATCAGCAGCTGTTTGAGCTGCTGCGGACTTTGCGGCAGGGCGTAAAACTGGCCAGGGTGGACACGGCTGGGCACCAGGTAGTCGCGGGCACCTTCGGGGGTGCTTTTGAACAGGATGGGGGTTTCCACTTCCAAAAAGCCACGTTTGTCCAGGAAGTCGCGGATGAATTTGATGGCCTTGTGGCGAATGGTGAGATTACGCTGCATACGCTCGCGGCGCAGATCCAGGTAGCGGTATTTGAGGCGCAGGCTCTCGTCTACCACGTCATCCCGGTCGATGAGAAACGGGGGCGTTTTGGCCGGATTCAGAATAACGACCTCGTTGGCAATCACCTCGATGTGA
>CAUJGI010000754.1 GCA_963169155.1 Chloroflexota bacterium | reverse complement strand
CGCAGTCGGGAATCAGACCCAAAATCATGGCATAGTGGGGATCGATGTAGCTGCCAAACGCCCCGGCCAGCACGATGCGATCCACCTTGTCCAGCTCAGCCTGGTTCATTAGCAGCTTGGCACCCGCGTAGAGCGCCGCCTTGGCCAGCTGGATGCCGCGCACATCGTCCTGGGTCACCAAAATGGGGCTGCCCGTGGTGGACTGCTCGGCGGTGGCCAACATGTATTGCCCGCGCCGCTCGTCCCAGGAGATGCGCTCATGGTTCAGGTCCGGGTTGAAACGGCCGTCAGCCAGCAATATCCCCGCCAAAAACATCTCCGCCACCACCTCGATGATGCCCGAGCCGCAAATGCCTGCGGCCAAATGTTTGGGCTGCGCCTCCGCCGGAACCTTTGGCCCGATTTGCCATTCATCCGACCATGTCTCTTCGCCAATGACGCGGAAGCGGGCCACCTTGGTTTCTGGGTCGATGCGCACCCGCTCGATGGCCCCGGGGGCGGCCCTCATGCCAAAACGGATTTGGGCCCCTTCAAACGCCGGACCGGTGGGGCTGGAAGCGCTGTACATCCATTCCTTGTTGCCCAGCACAATCTCGGCATTGGTGCCCACGTCCACCAGCAGCGTCACCTCATCCAGCGTGTACGGCACTTCGGCAATGAGCGCGGCCACGTTGTCCGCGCCCACGTGGCCCGCCTCGGCGGGTAGGATATGCACGTTGGCGCTGCGGTGCAGCCGCAGGCCCAGCTCGCGCGCTTTGACATCCATGCTGTCCCGGTTGGCCAGGGCAAACGGCGCACCGCCCAGCTCTACCGGGCTGATGCCGAGCAAAATATGGATCATCGTGGTGTTACCCACAAAAACCGCTTCCTGGATCTGCCGCTGGCGAATCCCGGCTTCGCGGGCGGTGCTGGCGGCTAAACGGTTGAGGGCATCGATAACGGCCGTATGCATCTTATCCAGCCCGTCATGGTGCATCATGGCAAACGAGATACGGCTCATCAAATCTTCGCCGTAGGTCACCTGCGGATTCATCATTGAGTCTGTGGCCAAAATCTCGCCTGTGCGCAAATCGCACAAAAATCCGGCAATCGTGGTCGAACCAATATCTACCGCCAGGCCGTACACACCTTCTTCGTAGCCTGGCTGCACGTCGATCACTTCGCGATCCTGCCACAGCGTCACGGTGACGCCCCATTTGCCCTTGCGTAAATTGGCTTGCAGCTCGCGCAGCACGGGCAAATCTATCTCTAGATCGTGCAGCTCCCACTTGGCGGCCAGGGCATCTTGCAGGCGGCCCCAATCGCCGCGATGTTCGCCCAGCTCGGCCTGCTCAACCTCCACAAACACCTGGCGTACCGCCGGAAACAGGTCGATCACCCGCATGGTGGCGTCTTTGCGCACGATCTGCTTGTGGGCGCGGCTTTCTTCCGGCACAAAAATGAGGGCATCGCCCACGATGTGGGCATTGCAAGAGAGGCGGCAGTCGGGGCTGTCCAGCCGCTCCAGCAGGCGCATTTCTTCGTCGCTTGGCGCGGAGAGGTGGTCGGAGGTGGAGGTGATGGCGTGTTTGGCGAAGTGGCCTTCTTCCAGGCGCACGCGGCACTTGTTGCAGGTAAGCCGCCCGCCGCAGATGGATTCAATTTCTACGCCCAGCTGCCGGGCAGCATCCAGCACCAGCGTGCCCGGCGAAACGCGCCCTCGTCGCCCCGATGGCATAAAAATGACGAGGGGATCGTTGTTGTTTTGGTCAGTCATAATTCTTTAGCCAGAGGAAGCGCCCCCTGGTTTATCAGAGGATTCACCCTCTGATTTAGAGGATTCACCCTCTGATTGAATGGAAGCGGCCGTTTTCCGCCAGTCGATTTGTTCATACCGGGCATTTAATTCGGCCGTTACCGCATTAGCCACTGCTTCTGGGGTGCCTTCTCGTTCGTCCGGCTCGCTCCAACGAAACCCATCCAGATACCCGTCTGTGCCGGTGAGTTCGGCCGCCATGGCGGCGTTGTCCACCGCCACCTGGAAGCGCGGCGGCAGTTCGATGCTCACCCGGTCGCGCCGTCCCCCGGCGCGCACCTGCACCGGAATATCGTGCCAATACATAACTTGATACATTGCCATAGCTGGAAATCACCTGTTTGCCAAAATTCATGTGCAAAACTGTGATTGTATCAATCGTCACACGCTTTGCCGAAATTTATTCGTCTCGGTTTGTCATGCCCGCGCAGGCGGGCATCCACAAACTGCTGGGGAAGTGGATTCCCGCATTCGCGGGAATGACAATGTCAACAGATTTTGTTCGGTCTGTTGGATTAGGTAGAGCTGACTGATTTTCGCACCAAATCGACGCGAATGAATGCTAATTTTTGTGTAAATTTGCGTCAATTCGCTGCTAATCTCCTGAATAGCCATTTTATTGTTGCAGTGCAGCGATGAGCGCGGGCAAAATCTCGTGTAAATCGCCGACGACGGCGTAGTCGGCTTTGGTCATCATGGGCGCATCGGGATCGGTGTTGATGGCCAGGATTTTCCTGGACCCTTTGCAGCCCACCCAATGCTGGATCGCCCCACTGATGCCGCAGGCGATGTACAGATCGGGCGCGATGCGGGTGCCGGTTTGGCCGACCTGGTCGGCATGAGGCCGCCAGCCCAGGTTGGTAGCCACGCGGGAGCCACCCACCGCGCCGCCCAGCAGGCTGGCCAGCTCTTCCAGCACGGCAAACCCCTCGGCGCTGCCCACGCCGCGGCCGCCGCCCACCACCAGCCGCGCCTCGGCCAGCGAAATTTTACCGCTCTCCGGCGCTTCCCGCGAGGTGACCCTCACGCGAAA
>CAUJGI010000753.1 GCA_963169155.1 Chloroflexota bacterium | reverse complement strand
GGCTGATGGCCACGTACTGTGTTTCGTCGGTGACGGGATTGTAGCTGCGCGAACTACAGTAGGAGAGCAGCGAAAAACCAGCGATGACCAACGCCACCAGAATGCGGCCCGCGTTAAAGCTGCGCCCGCCTGAACTGCGGCTCCCTCTGCTGCGAAATACCATGTCAATGCCTCACTGTGTATTTTTCAGATTGGGCCAATCTTCAAGATTGGCCCAATTTCTGCTTACTATATTTGGTTCCCAGACGTTGCATGATAGGCAGTGACACAGGAGAAGGTACAAATGCGGATATATTCTGGTTGGGGAACGGCCGTTCCTCATCAAATTTCTTTTCGCGTCATTCGCCGGGGTGGTTGGCAAAGACCTGACCAGTGGTATAATATTTCGCTTGCTGGGGATGTGGCGGAATTGGCAGACGCGCATGACTTAGAATCATGTGCCGCAAGGCGTGTGGGTTCAAGTCCCTCCATCCCCACTTTTTAAGAGACCAAGAGCGTTGCTGCCCCGGCAACGCTTTAATTTTTTTGAGAGGTAGCTCGTGACGTTAAAGATTCAAACAGAACAAGATGACAAACGACAGCTTTTGCTGACCATTGAGGTCCCTGAAGAACGTGTCGAAAAACAGATGCGGGAAACGGCCCGTAAGCTGGCCAAAGATATCAACATCCCCGGTTTCCGCAAAGGTAAGGTGCCTTACCCGGTACTGCTCAAGCGAGTAGGCCGCGATGCGCTGCGTACCGAAGCGGTAGAAGACATGCTGCAAGCTGTGTTTACCGAGGCGATTGATGAAATCGACCCGGAGATGTACGCCCCGGCCAATTTTGACGATATGGCAATGGAGCCGCTGGTGCTCAAGTTCACCATTCCGTTGACGCCTGAAGTGACGCTGGGCAGCTACCGCAAACTGCGCAAAGAAATTGAGCCGGTGGCCATTGCCGCCGAGGCGGTAGACGAAGCGCTGGAGCGTATTCAGACCCGGCATCAGACGTTGGAAGATGTCGAGCGTCCCGTGGAAGCGGGCGACATGGTAACGCTGAGCGGTAAGGGCGAGCTGCTGCCCACCGAGGAAGCGGAAAGCAAAGAAGCGGCAGAAGCAGAGGCGGAAGAAGGCGCGCAAGAAGGCGCAACGGCCGAATCTGACACGGCTTCAGAAGACAACGTCATCTTCAACACCGAGAGCGTGGAATTCATTATGGATGCCAAGCAGCTCTTCTGGGGTCAGACGTTTGTGGATAACGTTGTGGGCCTGTCCGCCGGTGACGAGAAAACGTTCACCATCACCTTCCCCGAGGATTTTGAAGAGGAAGAGCTGGCCGGACGTGAAGCTTCCTTTACCGTTAACGTGCTCAACGTGCGCAGCCGCAATTTGCCGCTGCTCGATGATGAATTGGCCAAGCTGGAAGGCACCTTTGAAACGCTGGACGAACTGCGTGATTCCATCCAAAAAGAGCTGCAAACCAACGCTGAAGGCGAGGCCAAAAATACGCTGATCGAAAGCATGATTGATGATTTGCTGACTGACGCCACGCTGGTGTATCCGCCAGCGGCCGTTGAAAGTGAAATTGACGGTATGGTGCAAAACTTCAAAAACCAGGTGACTCGCGCGGGCTGGACCTGGGATGATTTTTTGAAGCTGCAGAATACCAGCGAAGAAAAGCTGCGCGAGAACTTCCGCGAAGGTGCCGAAACGCAGTTGAAGCGCCAGCTGGTGCTGCGCCAGTTCATTTTTGACGAGAAGCTGCGCATCAATGATGAAGATATCGAGGCTGCTATCGACGAGCGTGTGGCCCAATTTAGCGACAACGAAGCGCTGCAGAAAGGCATGCGCGACTACTATCATCAGGGTCAGGGGTTCGAGATGCTCAGCAGCGAAGTGTTGATGAACAAGGCGTACGCGCGCATCGAAGCGGTGCTGACGGGCACGGCACCGGACCTGGCTGAGCTGGAAGCCGAAGCCGCCGCTGAAGCAGCCGCCGAAACCGAAGCTGAGGCAGCGGAGATGGTAGAAGATGGAGAAGAAACGGAAACGGCCGTAACCGAAACCACACCCGAAACCGAAGCCGAAATCGAAGAAACGGCCGAACCTGAAGCTGTGGCTGTGTCTGCGGACGAAGACGTCAAAGAAGACGAGGCGGAATAACGCAAATCTAACGCGCCATGGTTAAACTGCCGCCATTGCTTATTGTTTCGCTAGGGGCAGTGGCTTCGCTGAGCGTTTGCTGACATAAGTTGCGCTTTCCTCACTTTGGCGTAAAACAGAATGTCTGAAGCAAGTTGCCATTTGCAGCTAGCGACAGTTTTAGGAGACAACTAACTCATGATGAATTTGCCAACGTCGCTTGTCCCCATGGTTCTGGAAACCGATGGCCGTGGTGAACGCGCTTACGACATTTTTTCGCTGTTGTTGAAGAATCGCATCATTATGCTGGGCACGCCCATTAATGACCAGATTGCCAACCTGATTGTAGCCCAGCTGCTCTACCTGGCGCGTGAAGATTCCACCAAACCAATCAGTATGTACATCAACAGCCCAGGTGGCCAGGTGTACTCCGGTCTGGCCATTTACGACACCATGCAGCAAATTGAGTGCCCAATTTCCACGGTGGCGGTTGGTTTTACGGCCAGCTTCGGCACGGTTTTACTGACGGCCGGCACCAAGGGGATGCGTTACGCCCTGCCCAATGCCACCATCCATATGCATCAACCGCTGGGTGGCGCGCAGGGTCAGGCGTCGGACATCGAGATTCAAGCCCGCGAAATTTTGCGCCTGCGCGCCTCGTTGAACGGCATTTTGGCCAAGCACACTGGCCAGTCGGTTGAGCGCATTGAAGAAGATACCGATCGCGATATTTATATGGATGCGGCGCAGGCTGTGGGTTATGGCCTGGTGGATAAGGTCTTAACTGGTCAGTAACTGCATCTTTGGAACCGAAAAGAGTCGAAACGGCCGTTCCCCAGGGAACGGCCGTTTTTTTGTCTCCCGCTAATCCCGCCACACGCCCCCATACTTGCTATTGTTTTCTACACTCCTTATAATCCCCATGTTCTGTAGGTGCAAGTAACGTAATTATGTTATGTAAAAATAATGACGGCTGGAATTTGCTGCTGTACCCAAACTTCCCCGTCCGCCCTTTGCAGGTCGACTAAGGACACCATGGCAAGTTCTCCTAACAAGCGATTTTCCCGTGCGGCAATGATTTTGATGAGCTTCGCCATTGTACTCATTGCGGCATTTGCCTTTTTACGGCTGACCCACCTCACCAATTCGCTCCAGGCGCAAACCTTGCCGGTACTTCGGCTGAGCAACAGCAACTTAACCGTAGCCGAAAGCGTGGGCACAGCCACGCTGAACGTGACGGTAGATTCGTCTCCTACAACCGTGATTACGGTGAGTTATGCCACGGCCAACGGTACGGCCGTTTCCGGCTCCGACTACGTGCAAACAACTGGCGTCATCACCTTTGGCGTTAATGATACATCCCCCAAGCAAATCACTATCCCGATCATCGATGACACGGCCGCTGAAGACACCCAATCCTTTTTGCTGCAAATCTTCAACCCGGTAAGCGCCACGTTGGGCACCCCCAGCGTCGCCGCCATCAACATCACCGATAACGATTCCGGCGCGACGGCGACCCCGCAAATTTTTGCCGATGCGCAAGAGCCGAACAACAGCTTTAACGAGGCCGCCGAAACGGCCGCTGACGCCGCCGACCTGTGCAACCTCACCTTCTATCCCCCCGGCGATCAGGATTACTTCCGCTGGTGGGGCAAGGCGGGCATCACCTACATCGTGACCACCTCTGACCTGGCTGCCGGGCTGGACACCGTGCTGGATGTTTACAACAGTAACCAATCGCTCATTGCTTCTAATGACGATGTTTCTGCCGGAATTTTCCGCTCAGAAGTACGCTTTACGGCCGGGTCTGATGGCTACTACTACGCCCGGGTGACCAACAAAACCCCCATCGACCCGGTTAACAAGCGGTACTGCTTTGGCGTCGAATCTTCGGTGCAGCCAACCAGCACCCCGCCGCCCGGCTTTCCTGCGGCAGCTGATGATTGTGAATTTAACAGCACTATCGGAACAGCTTGTCTGATTGTGGCCGGTGAAACCAAAGCGAGTCTGAATTTTGTGCCGACGCTGGGCAGCTCGCAGGACACCGATATTTTTAAGATGTGGGTAAAGCCAGGCATTTTCTACTCCTGTGAGACAGTGATTCCGGCCGGGTCAGCAGCCGATACCAACATGATTTTTTGGGACAACAACGGCAATCCATTTAATCCCTGGCTGGGCAACGACGATAAGATTCCTGGTGGATTAGATTTTGGCAGTAAGGTGAGTTATCTTGCTACCTACACCGGCTGGCTGTTTGTTGTGGTCGGCCCGGTTAATGTGCCGCCGCTGGATGAAGCGCCGCAGCATGAGTATGGTCTAACCTGCCTGGGGCTGGAATCCACGCCGACACCGACTCCGTCGCCCACGTCGGCGTTTACCGGCGGTGGTGGAGGAACAGGTACTTTCCCGACAATTACGCCGCAGCCGACGGTGGCCTTCCCCACCGCGTTCCCCCCCCCCCCCCCCCAAGATTTTTAGGTGTTTTTTTAGCAGACGCCCGCGCCGCCCCCCCGCGTGCAGTTCCAGGCC